>JAKIZN010000278.1 GCA_022708005.1 Bacteroidota bacterium
GTGGAAAAGAGCCAATTTCGATAAATCAGATGATAGAATTTATTGAAACGAGGCTCGGCAAAAAAGCGAAAATCAACTACAGAGATTTCCACTCTGCCGATATGATTGAAACAGGTGCGGACATAAGCAAGGCAAAAGATTTACTTGGCTGGAAGCCTAAAACCGACTTTGAGCAAGGCATCAAGCAAACAGTTGACTGGTACCTTGCCAATAGAAGCCTTGCGAGTGGCTGTTAGTTGCCGGTGGATTTATTGCTTGTATAGATTTTATTCCAAATGATGCATTAGGAATTCTAACTGACTGCGTATCTGTAAGGAAATGTCGGGTTTTTAGATGTCCTACACCTCGAAGGTGTAGGACATCTGGAGAGCATCGAATAGGCAATGGAAAAGTTTTTATTGAATTATTTGGGGTTAAAATATAACAATGAAAAAAGCATTTGGAAAGTAAAAATTATTTTTATATATTTGCTTTATAGACAAATATTTCCTTTGGTATTATGGTAATAGATAAATCTTTTTAGGGGGACAGAATGGATAATTACAATATTATATTGGAAATATTGCAAATAGCAGTTGTAATGTTATTAATTTTAGCAGCAACCTTCACCTTTCTTTATAAATACTATAAAAAGAACAGAATTGAAAAATTTGTGTTTTTGCATTTGCTCCAATTGCAACAGTGCTATCTGTTTATAATTCTTTATATGATTATCATATTATATTCCCTTATCAGTTAGGATTTGGTTGGGGGAGCTTTGTTCTAGGTTCTGCGAAGATTTATTTAATCGGGAGAATATTGAAAAATAAATCAGTAAGTTTTCAAAAAATTTTCTTATCGCCTTCTCTAATATTATTATTAATACTTTCATTTATACTTTTTACCGAATCAAGTGATAGCTTTACTGTAAAAGTAGTTATTGGTATGGCGGTAAGTTATATGGTAGGAAATACAATTTACCAAATTCTACTTAATAATGGGCAAAATAAAATTGTTGAACAGTATGGCGAAGTACATTCTGAGCAATTCAGATATTTGTCATAACTTTTTACTTGATTATAATTTATTTTAATAACTTAGATTAGAGATTGAATCTTGCAATCTATGATTAACATGATAGAAGTACTCAAGTTTACCATTATTATTGCAATTCCATTAGCACTAAGCATATTGCTTACTTGGTGACTTACTAAAAGCACGAATCTTTAAATTAGTGGCAGGTAAAAATGATAATAAAGATGAATATGTAAAGCTTGCATTTTCATCAAGAAAAGCTAAAATTATCTTTTCAACTTCGATGATTACATTATCAATATTATTTCACATTGGGTACATACTATAATGTGGTATTATTCAGAAAAAAATTACAGGCACATAAAAAAAGCTCCGCTAAAAACATAACGGAGCTTTTAAATTCATAGTTTATCCGACTATTAATAATCCATTCCGCCCATACCGCCCGGCATTGCTGGCATCGGTGGCTCTTTAGAAGGCTTTTCAACTATTGTTGCTTCTGTTGTCAAAAGTAATCCAGCTACTGACGCTGCGTTTTCTAATGCGACGCGGCTCACCTTAGTTGGGTCGATTACACCAGCTTCGTAAAGGTCTACGTATTCTTCTGGACCAGCATTAAATCCGAAAGCACCTGTGCCTTCTTTTACTTTATTTGCAACAACCGATGCGTCTAATCCGCAATTTGTTACAATTTGGCGAATAGGCTCTTCCAATGCGCGGCGAATAATATTGACGCCAGTCTTTTGGTCGAAATTAGAACATACAACGCCGTCCAATACTTCCAATGCACGCAAATATGCAGTTCCGCCACCGGGCACGATACCTTCTTCGACTGCTGCACGTGTTGCATGAAGAGCATCATCAACGCGAGCTTTCTTTTCTTTCATTTCTACTTCTGTGGTAGCGCCGATTTTTAGCACTGCAACCCCGCCAGAAAGCTTGGCTAAGCGCTCTTGCAATTTCTCTTTATCATAATCAGAAGTTGTTTTTTCAACTTGGATTCTGATTTCATTAATTCTCTTCTTAATATCTTCGGCAGCTCCAGCACCTTCTACAATTGTAGTGTTGTCTTTATCGATGACAACGCGGGTAGCAGTGCCAAGATAAGCTAAAGTAGCGCTCTCGAGCTTGAAGCCTTTTTCTTCGCTGACAACAGTGCCACCGGTAAGAATAGCGATGTCTTCCAACATAGCTTTACGACGATCGCCAAAGCCCGGCGCTTTAACAGCCGCGATGCGTAAAGTGCCGCGAAGTTTATTTACTACCAAAGTAGCTAGCGCTTCGCCTTCTACGTCTTCAGCGATAATCAATAGGGAACGTCCAGCTTGTGATGTTTTTTCCAAAATTGGGAGAAGGTCTTTTATAGCCGATATTTTCTTGTCATATATCAAAATGTATGGATTTTCTAATATTGCTTCCATAGTGTCGGCATCAGTAATGAAATATGGCGACAAATATCCGCGGTCAAACTGCATACCTTCAACTATTTCCATTGAAGTGTCAGTTCCTTTTGCTTCTTCAACTGTGATAACGCCATCTTTTCCAACTTTTTCCATAGCTTCAGCGATAAGCTCGCCAATTGTTATATCATTATTAGCGGAAATAGCGCCAACTTGTGTTATTTCTTTTTTGCCTTCTACTTCACGGCTGATTTCTTTTAGCTTTTCGGTAACAGCAGCAACGGCTAAATCGATACCGCGCTTCAAATCCATAGGGTTAGCGCCAGCGGTAACGTTCTTCAAACCTTCGCGATAAATAGCTTGCGCCAAAACTGTAGCTGTGGTTGTGCCGTCGCCAGCAATATCGCTTGTTTTCGAAGCAACTTCGCGAACCATGCTTGCGCCCAAATTTTCAATAGCATC
>JAKIZN010000279.1 GCA_022708005.1 Bacteroidota bacterium
CTTATTTTTTGTAGTTAATACCCAATAATTCATTAGGAACTATAACTGACTGCGTATCCGTAAGAAAATGTTAGGTTTTCAGATGTGGGCTGTCTCATAAGGTTACTAATATATTATTTGGAATTATTTTAATCCCGAAGGGATTTAATGTTTGTAGAAAATAAGGTTGCATAACCTAATTCGACTCCTACGGAGTCGTATAAATCGCTGGTTATTCATTGCTACAAACATTTGAACCCTTCGGGTTCGTTACAATTTGTGTTTAAGATGGGGCTGTCTCATAAGTACTATTGAAATTTTTTTAGAAAAAAATGACCTTCATAAATCGCCTACATTGAACTTTTTTTAGTAAAGCCATCATTTTGGATGGTTCGTTTTTATCAATTTTAGACGATTTTTACCCTTATGAGACAGCCCCATCTGGGGAACAGCGAATAGACAATGGGAAAGTTTCTATTACATTTTTTGTAGTTAATCGTTATAAAATTTAGCGGGTGCTGACGCTTATTCCCAATAAGAACTGCCGCCCCGGCATTGGATAGTTATTTATAACCCAATAGCTTTCGTTGAATATATTTTTCACGTCAAACCTAACGCGGCTCTCAACATTTGCAAATTTGACTGGCACGCTTATCCCAGCGTTCAATAGAAAATATTCGGGCAAGAGAAAAGTTTTATCGTTGGACGGATATATGTATCTAAATGAGCTATATTCGCAATCAAGCGAGCAGATGGCATAGCAAAGGTCAATTTCAATCATTCCATTCATAATTTCTAATGGTACAAATGGGAGATGTTTGTTGTAATACAGCCCGTTTTTGGTGCGGTTAATGGCATTCATTAAAGTCCAATTAAAGCCAAGTTTATTAATATTAATTTGTTTAAGTTCCGCAATTAGCGATAGCTCCACACCGTATTGACGCGTCTTATCAATGTTTTCAGCAGACCAAGAAATCGGACTTTTGGGGACGGATACTATTTGCTCTTTTGTCTCAATATAAAACGTTGATATATCAAAATTTAGCAGTCCGAACATACTTTTGGATAGCCCAAGCGAAAGATTAGTAGACCGCTCTGGCTTAAGGTCGGAAGTGCCGTAATTCAAATAATACATTTCATTAAAATTCGGCATCCTGAAATTATAAGATATTTGCGAGCGGCACAGCATATCGGCGCCGCTTATTCTATAATTCACTCCTAGCATCGGCGAGATAGCAGGCGAATTATCATTAAAAAAATCTGCCCTAACGCTCGACGTAAAAGAAAGCAAATCTGATTGAATAGGAAATATATTTTCGTAAGAAATTGCAATATTGGGGTTTAGCCTATCAACTTTGCCATTGACATTTGGGTCAAGCATGTCTCCACGCAAAATGGAGTAAGCTACGCCAACCGTTGCGCTTAAGCTGCCGTTTTCATTAAATATACGGTATGAAGATAGCAATATTATATCATCGGAGTTAAATTTATTGTTAGTTGAATAGCTGTTGATTGCTGGCAAATCTACATCCGAAAAGTCTATTCGAGCAAGTTTATAAAGCGCATCGAATTTTAGGGTAGAATTGCTACCCGTTGTTTTATCTATGCTTGCGGTGGCTATGATTTTATCTTCTTTAAGCGTTGCGCGCTCCGCTTCTATTCTGCCTTGTAGAACGGCGCCTGGGACTCCCCGCTTTGAAGTTTTTGCTATAAGATTGCTTTTAAAATCTATGGAATTTCCATTAAATTGGTTAGCAACCGAAAAAAAATAGTCGCTGAAACTAGCGTTTTTTCTTCTGATAGTTTTCGATTCTCCAAATTGTTCAAATTCAAATGGATAATCGCCCGGCGATTGAGTTGCACCCGCAAAAGTCGAAAAATGTAAATTAGAAATATTAAAATTATAATTTGCGGATAATTGTTTCTCGTCAAATGATGTATAAGTCGCAGATGCACTGATTTTTTGAATTTTATCTATATTTGTGCTTAAATTTACTATGCCGCCGATAGCATTAGAGCCAGCTATAGCGCTTTGACCGCCTCGTACTACTTCGATTTTATCAATAATCCCAAGCGGCAGCTCGCTCAAATCAAAGCCGCCATTTTGCATTGAATTAATCGGCATCCCATTTAGCGTTATCAAAGTTTGGGCGCTTGATGTGCCTCGAATTGAAACAGTTTTCAAGCCGCCCAATCCACCATAATTTTTGATGAAAACGCCGGGAGCAGTGGAAATTATTTCGCTAAGTTCGATTGCGTTTGCGATGTCGCCCTTATCGAAAATTGTATGCGAAGAATATTGAAACTTAGGCTCTGTCATCAATCTTTCGGAAACCACATTTACGGTCGATAGCATATGAATTTTATTAGTATCAATATCCCCTATCGTCTCGTAATTATCCGCAAAAGCCGCGTAATAACTACAAAGCAATATAATTATCAGCTTGTAAATCATCACTCTGTGCTATCAAAAGAGTGAAATCGCGTGTTATTTCTAAAATCAACTAATGTATCATATTTCACAAAAGTCATCACAAATTCACCTTTTTTGTTTATATAGCCCGCTTTTTTATTGGTTTTATCGACGACAAAGGCGATTCCATTTTTAAAGCTATCGGCTTCAGTAAACTTAAAATCTATTGCTTTCTTGGCATTTTTATCGATAAACCCCCATAAATTGCCCAGCTTAACCGATGCTAATCCTTCGCTAAAATCATTTGCAGCGCTATAAATATAATCTTCAATCAACCTTCCATCTGTATCAATCAGCCCCCAATCAAGCAATCTATCTTGGTTCATAGTAGCTACAAATGCCCTATCTTCCGAAAAATCTCTTGCTTCTTCAAATTTGTAATCTATGACTAAATCGCCGTTATGATTTATATATCCAAAA
>JAKIZN010000015.1 GCA_022708005.1 Bacteroidota bacterium
GCTTTATTTGCCGCTTCTTGGATTTTATTCGTTATAGTAAATATAACGAAGAATAAAATCAGCAGCGAAATAGTTATAAGCACGCCTCTTATGGTGTGCCTCCTGATGAATGCTTTTAATTCCGCGGCACCATACGGGCACGGCAAAGGCACTTCATCTATCGGGAAATTTTCCACTTTGCTGTTCATTTTATAATTCCCCTAATTTTTTCATATCTTCTTCGTCTAATGTTGCGATAGTAAATCTTCTTTCTCGCTTCTTAGGTTTGCCTTGGTCGTCAAGTTCTTTAGCAATTTCCTCAGTAATTTTAGCTTCTGCAAGGTTGAGTTCGTCAAGCACTTTAACAACGGTATTATACATAGCGTCATCGGATATTTTGAGCGAAGTGATCAATCTATTTTTTACTGCTGGGTCGAGGTTAGATCTTTCAGCAAGCGGGCGAATTTCGCTCAATTTTATTTCTTGCGGATCATCTTGCCCGATAGCATAAAAAATCTTATTGTCATCACGAATATAAATTTGCAAAAGCTCTTTTTCTGCAACTTCTACCGGAGTGAACCTCTCCGGCGGAATAGACATTTCCATTACCTGAGGAGCAGCCATAGTAGTTGTAAACATAAAGAACGTCAGCAGCAAGAAAGTAATATCCACAAGCGGCGTCATATCAAGGTGAAAACCTATTCTTTTTTTCTTTTTGCGCTTGCCAGCCTTTCCGCGTTTTGAGCGTTCTACAGATAGTGAACCACCACCAGCCATTTATATACTCCTTATAATATCTTGTTATATATTAAGACAATTTAAACAGGCAAAAAGTTACTGCTTTTTATCTGTTACATAATTAAACATTGTTGCTCTGTTCAATCTAAGTATTTCCATAGCGTCGGATACCCATTTAAATCTCAAGCCTTTATCAGCGTCGATAGCAAATTTAGTTTCAGGGCGAACTCGCCTCGTATTTGCAACCAATTCGCTCAAAGCTTCTTTAGAGACCATAAGCTGATGCTTTTCCATCAACTCTGGAGTAAAGTTAGACATTCTTTGCCAAACTTGCTCACGGTCTTGCTCGTTGACAAGTTCGTAATAGTAAGTGGTATCAGAGCTTGCGGAATCGACAGCTATTTTAATTACTGCAATATCTTTTTCGGGCATCGCCGCCGTATAAACTTTTGTTCGCTTTCTGCCTGAGTTTTGAACTTTGCAGTAAACATAAAAAACGTTAGCAACAAGAACGTAATATCTACTAGCGGCGTCATGTCAATGACAAAACCGACTCTTTTCTTTTTAATTTTTGCCACAGAAGACTCCTTCTCTGCAAATTAACTTAAACATAAAAATTATTTCTTTGTTCTAACGGTGAAAATTTGTGTAATATTCAAAATAGCCTCGTCTATCATATAAACGAAATTATCAACTTTTGTTGTGAAAAAGTTATAAGCAACAATACAGATAATAGCGCCTGCGAGCCCGCCAGCTGTGTTGTATAACGCCTCAGAAATACCGATTGATAGCTGTGTTGCAGATACCGTTCCGCTTTGTGCAAGAGCGGCAAATGCACGAATCATACCGATAGTTGTTCCCAAAAGACCAACCATAGTAGAAATTGAAGCAACTGTTGAAAGAATTACAAGGTTTTTCTCTAAAAGTGGAGTTTCCAAGTTCATCGACTCGTCGATTGATCTTTGAACTTCTGATATTTTCTTCTCTGGACCGTAATTAACGTCGTTTTCTACTTCTTTAAAGCGAAGTATAGCACTTCTCAAAACATTAGCGATTGAGCCACGTTGCTTGTCGCATTCTGCAATTGCTGCATCTAAATTGTCTTTTTCGAGCGAGCTGATAACGCTACGAATAAAAGCTACTGGGCTGCCTTTGCCTTTTGCTTTGTTGATTGATAGCCAGCGCTCAATTGAAAATGTTATGCCAAGAATAATAAATGAAATCAAAAGACCTACAAGCGGACCGCCAGTATAAACCATGCCTAATACGTTTGCAGGCTCGTGCTTTGCTGCGTCTAAAAAGTTCCCCTGAGCACCCATCACAAGGAAATAAAAAGCGAACGATACTGCTAATGCAATTGTTATCGCTATTGCATTAAATAGGTTTTTCATAAAAATACTCCATAATTAAAAAATACTATGATAATAACTTAATTGCCGATTCTAATGTATCTGCTATTGTGAACACTTTTATCAATTTAGTGATAACAAATATATTTTCTAACGACTTATCCAAATTACATAAAACAACTGTGCCCTCTCGTTTTGCAAAGTTTGAGTGCGCCGAAATAAGCACACCTAAAGCTGTCGAGTTTAGATATGTTGTTTTTTCCAAGTTGATGATTAATTTGCTTCTTTGCTGACTTGATATATCTTTCAAAGCATCACGCAGCTGCTCTGTTTCTTCGCCACCGATAAACTGCCCTTTCAGGTGAAGGATTGCTCCTCCGATTTGTTCTTCCATCTTTATTTGAGACATAAGCCCTCCTAAAAAATATGGTTTTCTACTTTTACAGATAGCAAAATTAAGAAAAAATACTATTATTATAAAACTTTATATATGAAATAAATAATCTTACTAAATATTTTTTTATTTAGCTTAGCGCGTCGCGTGCATTGCCATTATTTTCAAAATTTGCTTTCATGATTATAATGACAACTGAAACGCATGATTAGTTACTTTTTACCCAATATAATTCTATCAATACCAGAAAAATCCTTAATAATACTAACCTTAAACTCTTTAAAAATATTTTTTACATCTTCAGATTGCCCCTTTCCAATTTCGAGCATAAACATTCCGCTGTTTTTTATCGCCTGCCCGAAAAACTCAGCGTATCTTTTATAAAAGGTAAGTCCATCGGCACCGTCAGTTAATGCGTTCTGTGGCTCATACTTTAATTCTTCTTCAAGTTCGCTATAATCTCGCATCGGAATATATGGCGGATTGGAAATTATCATATCGTACTGCTTACGCGGGGTAGTTTTCAAAATATCAGACACAAAAAAGGAGATGTTTTTCAGTCCTAACGAATCGGCGTTTTTTCGTGCTGTATCAATAGCTTCAGCCGAAATATCTATAGCGGTTACGTTAGAATTTGGGCAATTTTTAGCAATATAAATTGCCAAGCAGCCCGAACCAGTTCCAATATCGAGCATCTCCGTATATTCATTCTCCCTAATTTGCCTTAGTGCTTCTGCTGCAAGTATTTCTGTCTCTGGTCTTGGTATCAAAACGCCATCTGATAGCCCAATATTTATATCGATGAACTGTTGCTGCCCCAAGATATATTGCAAAGGCTCTCGTTTGCTCCGACGCTTTACGTAATCTCGTAAGGTAGCAAGCTCTTTGCTGTTCAATGGCTTGTCATAATTAGAATAAAGTTCTATTCGGGAGAGTTGCAGGACTCGGCACAGCATAAGCTCAATATTTAGCCGCGCATTATCAATTTGGTGGCTTTCAAAAAATTCTGTGCCCCAGCGAAGTATATCGATTATAGTCCAAATTTTGTTCATTACAAAATAAATATATTATTACGAGAGTTATTTAAACCCAGTCTACCCGCTGTTCCCCAGATGGGGCTGTCTCAAAAGGCTTCTAATACATTATTCGGAATTATTTTAATCCCGAAGGGATTTGATGTTTGTAGAAAATAAGATTGCATAACCTAATTCGACTCCTACGGAGTCGTATAAATTACCGATTATTTATCGCTACAAACATTTGAACCCTTTGGGTTCGTTACAATTTGCCTTTAAGATGTCCTACACCTCGAAGGTGTAGAACATCTGGAAAACAGCTAATAGACAACGGAAAAGTTTCTATTGTATTATTTGGGTTAAACAAATTTTGCCAACAAAGAAAGTAGCGCCATGCGAACAAACACTCCATGCGTTACCTGCGTTTGTATCAAGCAATTCGGGAAAGAGCTAACGCGATAATCAAGCTCAACTCCGTAATTTACTGGACCTGGGTGCATAAGCACTAATTCTGGCTTTTTAGAAAAATGCTCAAGCGAAACGCCGAAATATTTAGAGAACTCCCTAATCGATGGCAATACGCCAGATTCCATTCGCTCCCGCTGCAATCTTAGCACTAACAGAACATCAGCCCACTCAACTGCTTCTTCGATAGAAGAGGCAATTGGCAAATCCCAAGCATTCATATATCGCGGCAAAAGTGTGCCGGGCGAGAAAAGCATAACTTCGGCGCCGGAAGTTTTGAGTACATTAATATTAGACCTTGCGACACGGCTATGCAAAATATCTCCAAGTATGCACACCTTCAAGCCTTCGACTTGCCCAAAGTGGCGATACAAAGTGAACGAATCAAGCAAGGCTTGCGTTGGATGCTCGTGCTTTCCATCGCCTGCATTAAGAACAACACCTTTTGTATTTTCTTGTAAAAATTTAGGTACGCCGCTATTGCCATGCCGAACGACATACATTTGGACGCCCATAGCTTCAATAGTCCTTAGCGTATCTATTAGCGATTCACCTTTGCTCAAGCTTGAGCCGGACGATGCAAAAGAAATTGTATCCGCCATAAGCCTTTTTGCGGCTAATTCAAACGAAAGCTTGGTGCGGGTGGAAGGCTCAAAAAATGCGAGTGCAAGCGTTATTCCGCGTAGGTCGTGGAATTTTGCTCCTTTGGTGTAGTTGCCTAAAAAGTATTTTGCCTTTGCAAAAATTGCATTTATGTCGTCGCTAGTTAGATCTTCTGAGTTAAGAAGATAAGGCTTGGAGAGCAGATAGTTGTCGTCCATATTTTTTTGCTTTTTGAATCACACAAATTGAGCAAAGATACAAAAAAAACCGTTCAAAACGAACGGTTTTTTTCAAAACATAAGAAATTATTTTTTCTTGCCTTTAGCTGCTTTAGCGGGCTTTTTAACAACATCTACGCTTTCAGCAAGGAGCTTACCCGGTTTAAATTTAGCAACTTTTTTAGCTGGGATTTTAATTGTTTCGCCTGTTCTCGGATTTTTGCCTGTTCTTGCTTTTCTTTCCACAACGGAAAAGGTACCAAATCCAACGAGAGTAATGCCTTCGCCTGCTATCAAAGATTTGCTGATAGAGTCGATAGTAGCTTTGATTGCTTTTTCTGCATCAACTTTGCTCATTTCTGCACTTGCAGCAACGGCGTTAATTAAGTCTGTTTTGTTCATAATTCAACCCCAAGTGATTGATGAATAAATAGTTTAAAAAGAAAACATTGATTTATAAAATCTTTATTAAAGCAATTTCATTATAAGATGTCGAGCCGTTTTAGCTATATTTTTCAAGGGTTTTTAAGTTTTTTGTCATTCACACATTGTAAATATATAAAGATTTTTTTTATTCAGCAAGTTTTTTTTTATTTTTTTATAAATAATTTTCTATTTTTCTTAAAATCATACGTTTAGTACTTTTTGAAAAAAACAAATTAATTATTTTTATATGCTGAAAACGCTTGATATTAGCTACTTTCGAGCAATTTAGCTGTTTGGCAAGGGTAGTTCGTCCCAAACACATTAACTCCAGCTGAAAATGCAGCTCGAAATACTGGCTCGCTATCTATTCCATAAACTCCCCAAATAAGTCGCGATTGGCGAATATTTTCTGCAAGTTTCTCGCTAATCTCTTCGACTGAACAAACAAATGCTTCTATCCCAAGCTCGCTTTTTAAATCAGACGGCAACCTATCATCGCCGGGGATTTTTATAGCAGCAGTGTGAATCTTGCTATCAATGCTTTTTACTTTCTTTAGCGCTCCATAATCAAACGAGGCAAGTATTGAATGCGACACAAAGTCATATCGATGCAATGTGTCAATCAAGCAATCGATCTTTCTTTCGATATCTAAAGTTGGTTTTAGCTCAAGCGCAAGGTAGGCACGCCCTTTTATCATTTCAATAAGCTCGCTAAGAAGCGGTATTTTCTCACTTTCATATTTTTTTGCGAACCAATCGCCTGCCGAGAGCTGCCTCAAGCTATCGTAGCTATGCTCTGAAATCAAGCCAGCACCTGAGGCAGTTCTCCCGAGTTCATCATCGTGGAAAACGATAGGCACGCTATCTTTGGTAATTTGGACATCTGCCTCGACCAGCGAAGCACCGCACTGAATAGCTTGATTGAAGGCGGCAAGCGTATTCTCCGGCGCCTCTCCCGAAGCGCCGCGATGCGCTGCAATTAATCTTTTGTTTTTCGATACAAATTCGGCTAACGTCATAGTGAAATTTAGCTTAAATTGAAATTAACCACAACTAATATACAACTTTTTTTTCAAAATGCTATGTTTTTTTAGCTATCTCGGCTAATTATCTTGATAAAATAAACTTGCCCACCAGCCACTTCTCCGGCTCGTATTCATATTTTATAAAGTAAATACCGTTCGGCAAGTCCGATAAATCCACCCGCAAAGATTTCTGATTGGAATTTTCGACCCTAAAAATAATCTTCCCCGAAATATCGCATATAAACAGCTCTTCAATTTTCCCACTTAATTCTATGTTGATAAACCCAGTCGATGGATTGGGAAAATATTTCCACCAAGGTGCATCGCCAAGGTTGCTATCATCTTGATATGGCACTTCGTCGGAAGGCAAAATGCCTTTGATGGCAGTAGCGCTGTCGCTCAAAGCAACAAGCAGAGTGTTGCTTGAACCGCTCGGCTGTTGCACGCATTCGGGCAAATATGTAAATTGATAAATAGTTTTAAAAAGCAAAGAGTTGAGCAATTGCACAGAATAATTATCCGTTGTCGGCTCTATGTGCTTGCCTCCGATACCGCTGTCGTCAGTCAAAAATAGGTAGACGCCGTTTGTGAGCAACGAAAAAGTTCGCATCAAATATTCTGTGCTTTTATCGATGCCACTGCAAGTTAAAGGCACTATTCTAATCCCTTTAGCCGAAGCGTATTTGATGTATTTCTTTAAAGTATTATTGGAGTTTTCGTTCTGGTGCGGTGGAGCATCAAGCACGAGGAATAAAATTCTCGCGAGAGCGTCGTCCCGCCAGCTCAGCATATCGACTGCCTCTTGGATTGCCGCGTCGACTGCTTCGGGAAAGTCGCCACCACCGCTAGCGCTATTGCTTTTTATAAAATCAAGCAATTCTTCAAGATTGTCCGAAAAATCAAAATGTTTCGTCAAGTATTCGTCGCCGATATCACGATAAAACAAAGCCGAAGACCGCACATTTACATTCGGCACGGAGTCTTTAACTCGATTGATAATATCCACTATTTCAGATTTCAAATATTCAATTTCGTCGCCCATCGAACCAGTCGCATCTACAACAAAAGCCATATCCAAATTGTTGGAATATCCGCATGCCTCATCAAGTTGTAGCACGTTTAGCCCTTCGTAAAATAGTGTCGGATTGCTGATTATATGTTTCTTCCCACGATACTCCACCTCGATTTTTAAAGCCTCTTGCAAATTAATTTCCCTACCGTAGGCGTTTGCCCAAAGTTCTGCCTTGCCAGTATTGTCTGTTCTGGATTCCCAAATTACTGATTTGCCAATTAGCTTTACTTTAGCATTGACAATCGGGCTTTTCGAGCGGGTTTCCACTTGAACGGTGAACCTATCGCTTGGTTTGACTGCCCATGCTTGTGCGTATTCGGCAAGTTGGCTTTCAGATATATCATTCCACATTTTCCATTTAGTGAAATCATTGATATCGCCAGCAGTTAGCTTGCCTGCTTGCCCTTCTTCGCTGATATACATTTCTGAGCCAACTGTGAGCGACGCAGTTTTTGCGGTAAGCCCTGCCATTCCGGGCATTGAAGCAAATTCCGTTTCTCCGCCATATCCTCCCAAATCGACGCCGCCTCTTCCTTTTGGCTTCTTAGGCGGCTTGCGGCTTGCGCTTGCTTTTTCCATAACAAGCAAGTAATGCTCTCTCAGATATGGTAGCACATCGATATTAATAGTTTGGTAGCCACTTTTAGATATAGTCAGCTTTGCAGTAGAATCTTTCAAATTAATCTTAAAATATCCATCGGCATTAGTCATAACGCTTGTTTTAGACTTGCTAACAGCAACTTTTGCTTTGGATATGGCTTGCTTCTTTTCGTCAATAATTTTACCTGTTATTTCAAATTGGGCAGCTATCGCACTAGCAGAGAAAGCAAGCAATACGGCGAATAAAAATGCTATTTTTTTCATCTCGACACCTCATAATACTTGAACTACTTATATAACGCTTTAAACTGCTATTTAGTTACAAAGTCGAATTTGAGCGCAGCCGTATAAGCTTGAAATCACAGCAACAAGCAGGTGATTTTTAATCTCGAAAGGATTTGATATTTATAAAAAAACAAATAATGCAATAGGAACTCTGACCTCACCCCCCGGACACCTTCTCCAAAGGCGAAGGGGAAGCAAAAATAGGTGCCCAACATCTTCGAGGTGTAGGACGTTTATTATTACAGTCTGAATCAAGATTCTCAGGATTATATAATTACCGGGATAAGAAAGAAGAAAATTGATAGTCGCAAATAATCTTGCTAATCCTTTAATCTTGTAAATCCTGATTCAGACAAGAATAGGTATAGGACATCTGGGAAGCAGCAAATAGGCAATGAAAAAGTTCCTGATGAATTATTAGGATTTAATATATTTGCAATATTTTCGTCTATATTATCTGCATTTGAATGCCATATTGAAGTTGCGTTTATATGATAGCACAAATTAGTGGAATATTAATAGAAAAGCACTCTACTGAAGTAGTAGTCGATTGCTCTGGAGTGGGATATTTGCTCTTGGTCTCGGTTAAAAGTTCAAGCAGACTTGCCGACATTGGCGAAAAAATAACGCTGAAAACAATTTTTATTCCACGAGAAGATCAATTTTTGCTATTCGGCTTTTATGACGATGCCGAGCGAGATATGTTCAAGCTAATTACTTCGATAACTGGCATCGGACCTAAAACAGCATTGGGGATACTTTCGGCAGTGTATCCAGATGAATTGGCGAAGCATATAATCGAAGGAAATTTGTTGGCACTGCAAAAATTGCCCGGCGTGGGCAAAAAAACTGCCGAGCGAATATTGGTCGAACTCAGAGACAAAGTAGGAAAAATTAGCTTAGGAACGTCGTCAGACCTAAGCTCCGCAAGCTTTATTATTAAAAATGAAGCTATTGCGGCAATGATGACACTTGGGTATAGCCGAGTTGCTGCAGAAAAGGCTGTTGGCAAGGTAATTGCTGCTAAATCTTTGCAGGAACTCAATGCAGAAACTATAATCAGAGACGCATTGAAGTATGCGACTGAATAGTGGGGATAAAATTATGATATTAGTGATACCATCAATAGAGATAGCAGAAGGCGCAAGCACAGTCGAAATTCGCTGTGATGACGAAAATTCCGAATATTTCGATAAAATATCAAGCGATCCGCTCTTGCTATCGCAGCTTTTGCGTAAAGAAAATGCGAAATGTTTGCATATCATAGATAGCGACTCATTCGCAAAAAGGAATAATCTGCTGAATATTGTAACTACCTTGTATTTAACAGAAAGTATAGACATACCAATACAATATGCAGCTCGCTTTAGCTCAATTGAAGAGTGCAGAGTATTGCTCAATAGCGGAGTTTATCGAGTGGTAATAGACGGCGATCTTGTTATGGATAATCCTAAAAGCATATCAAAACTTATCAGTGATTTTACGCCCTCGCGGGTTGCCTTCCAAGCCGATGTAAGCAGCAGATTTGTTTATTTCCACTCGATGCAAAAGGAAATGAGGATTGGCGATTACATAGAATACTTATCAAATCTCGGAGCCAATCGTGCTGTATATAGTTGCGATAAATGGCGTTTAAAGGACGACGAACCAGATTATCATTTTTTAGAGCAACTTGCAGAAAAAAATAATTTTAAGATAACAATTGCAGATGGGATTACATCTTTTGAGCGACTGAACAACCTTAAAAAATTGGGCAGCAGCAGGATTGACTCTTGTATAATCGGCAAACCACTATACGAAAATATCTTTCCTTGCCAGAAAATTTGGCGAGAAGCAGAAAGCGAAATTATTAGCAACTTCCTTTAAACCCCAATAAGGCAAAATCTTTTTGACCTCAACCCCCAGCACATTCTCCAAAGGCGAAGAGGAGAAAAAATAGATGTCCTACACTTCAAAAGTGTAGGACATCTGGAAAACAGCGGATAGGCAATTGAAAAGTTCCTATTGCATTATTTTGATTCAATTAACTTTGCAGTTTTAGGAAATAAAATATTATTTTCCAAGTGAATATGAGTATGCAAATCGTCCTCAAATTCATTTAGCAAAGCAAGAGTTACCCTATATGTATTGCAAGCATCGTCTGGGACTGTGTAATTTGACGTTAGCTCGGATATTCTATGAAACCTTGCACCTTCGTTGTCGTGCTCTTTTATTAGCTCGCTTATAGCGCCAGCCAACGGCTTAATTTCACCATTTGCCTGTTTGCTTACCATTTTTCTAATCTGCGGAAATACTATTAGTTCCTCTTTTTTCATGTGTTTGGTCAGCTCATCGGCGGATTCTTTAAATAGCCGATTCACTTCAAATAGCTCTGCGTGGCGATCGCCATGCACATTGGTAACTTTATCTAAATATGGTACAATTTCTTGAATTTTCTCTTCAACATATCTATGATGTTTCTTTTCGATATAGTCTGCGAGCAAGTCAAGAGGCCAAGAGTTGTAGTCCATCGACTGCTCTTTCTGTGCGCTGAGGGCGTCGTTCAGAGCGCCAACCAAAGCCTCTGGGTTAATGTTTTTCTTTTTGCAACTATCGGCAATCGATATATTCCCTCCGCAGCAAAAGTCTATTCCGTTCTGCTTGAAAATGGAAGCTGCTCTATAATCTTGAGCAACCAGCTCGCCAACTGTCACATTTACATCGATACTCATAATATTAGCTCCTTATGATTAATTAATCTTTTCAGCCAAAATGGCTATGGCATTCAAATGCCTTTGATGTTTTCTAAATACTTCGCGCATTGCTAAAATGCGTTTTCTTGCTTGCGGATGCCGCAATATATTGCAGCCAATTTTTAAAAATCTAAACAAACCTTCATCATCAATGATTCGCTTTAATTCCAATAGATACATATCATTTGTGAATACTTTTTTTACAGAAAATCCCATACTTTCAAGCAGGTTTCTCCACTCTGCCTCGGTCAGCGGTCTTGCATTTACCTTGATTGTAGAAGCTAGATCTCTTTGTATTTCATTTTTTAGCTTGTCGTCCACGTCTACTAATCCAAGCTCGTGGATTGCATATTGCCCTCCATTTTTAAGGATGCGATGCGCTTCGCTGATTATTTCAGATTTGCGGCGGTCTGCGTGCATAGTTAGCATTGCCTCCCCATAAACTTTATCTTTGGAACCGCTCTCAAGCCCCGTCTCAGCCGCATTGCGCAAAATAAATTGCACATTTTCTCTGTGGATTTTCTTCTGCAATAGTGCAATGACATCTTCATCGGCATCCACTCCGACGTATGTATTTGGATTGCACTTCAAAGCAAGAGCTGCCGTAAAGCCAAGCCCCGGTGCATATTCCACAATATCATCATTCGGCGAAATATGAAGTTCGGACATTAACTTTTGGGATAGCTCTTTGCCGCCGGGTCTTAGCACTCTTTTTCCCATTCTGGCTAATAGCCAATGACCCGGTGCGTTTGTAAACTCATTTATAATCATAATAATTACCTCAATAGCTGAAAAACTCTTTAGTTGGAAATTTTCAAGTTTTTGTTTTTCACAATATATTAGTGCGATATAATATTGAAGTATAGATAGCTATAACAATATTTTTAGATAAACCTAAATTTTAAGATTAATCAATATGACGACAGCACTAAAATTTTAGTTGAAAATATTTTAGAAAAAATGCAAAGTTGTTAGAAAGAAAGCGGGGCGGCAAGCCGCTATATGTGCTGTTAATTAAGTAATTAAGACATTTATATCTGATATTATTAATTAATCCCAAATAATTCATTAGAAACTATAACTGAACGCGCATCCGTAAGAAAATGTTTGGCTTTAAGATGCCCTACACCTTCGAGCTGTAGGACATCTGGAAAACAGCGGATAGGCAGTCAGTTAGAGTGTTTAGGGTTTAATCCCGAAGGGATTTGATGTTTGTAGAAAATAAAATTGCATAACCCAATGCGACTCCTACGGAGTCGTATAAATCGCCGATTATTCATTACTACAAACATTTGAACCCTTCGGGTTCGTTACAATTTGGCTTTAAGATGTCCTATACCTTCGAGGTGTAGGACATCTGGGAAACAGCGGATAGGCAATGGAAAAGTTTCTAATGAATTATTTGGATTAAAATTATTAATAATAAGTAATTTGTCAATCAAATAATTATTAACTAAATTACTTAATTATAATTTTTTGCAAGGGAGAATTATGTATAATATTGATGAAATATTGGTAGATGAAACGATAACAACTTCATATTTTTCTTGTGATTTAGAGAAATGCAAGGGCGCCTGCTGCACATTTCCGGGCAAGTATGGAGCGCCACTGAAAGATGAAGAAATACCTGAAATAGAAAAATGCCTTGAGGCAGCAAAAGAATATATGCCAAAGCGAGCTATACAAGTCTTAAAAAAAGAAGGATTTAGCAAGGGACGCCCGGGCAAGCAAAACACTGTTTGCATAGATGATAAAGACTGCGTATTTGTCTATTATCAAGGAAATATAGCTCTTTGCGCTTTGGAGCGGGCATTTATAGATGGAAAAACGAAGTTTAGAAAGCCAATATCTTGCCACCTGTTTCCTATTCGCGTGGGCGACTTTGCTGGGAAATACATATATTATGAAAAGATAGACGAATGCAGGCCCGCTATTAATAAGGGTAAAGCCGAGCAAGCAATACTGCCGTGCTATGTGGAAAATGCACTCGTTAGGGCATTTGGCGAAGATTGGACAGAGAAACTCATACTTATATCTAATGATAAAGAAAATAATTTATAGCCGTTGTTCGTTAAATCAATATATAGAAACGGCTTTTAGAAAATTGCGTAAACAATAATTGGGCACATGAAACTATACGTCGACTTAAAAACAACTTTAGCTCAAACGCTTACTCCGCAGCAAATTCAATATCTGAAATTGCTGCAATTGCCCGTTGTCCAGCTTGAACAGCAAATTCGGCAAGAGATAGAGGCTAATCCAATGCTGGAAGAGTTTGATGAATACGGCTTTTCTGACGAACTCGATGAAGAATTTGATATAGCCG
>JAKIZN010000280.1 GCA_022708005.1 Bacteroidota bacterium
ATGCAATTCTCAACGATCAAGTAAAAATAGATTGGCGATTGCTTGTCAGCGAGCGAGATTATAATAAACTAAAGCAACTGATTTATGCAAAGCCACATCTAACGCTAACAAAATTAAGGCAGTCGATAGCTTCCAATATTGATTATGCAGTGCTGCGCATAGTTGCGGCAATCATCAGAAGAAATTTATAGCGGGCAGTAGTATTTATAAAGCAAAACCTTTCGCGATAGTTAGCATGCGAAAGGTCTTGCAAATTTATTTTGTTTAATAGCTTTATACTACAACGGTTTTAACTTCAAATTCAGGCGGATCCTGTATTGTCTTTTTAACAGCGCAATGGTTCGCTGCTGCCACTACTGCCGCGTGATATTTTTCTGGAAAAGTTGGAGGCACTTTAATATCGAGCTTGATTTTTCCTATTTTTTGATTAACGCGGTCGTATTCGAGCTGCTGTTCTATTTCTATACCGTCGGCTGGAATGCCACGACTATCGCAAAATCCCTTTACGTATATTCCTGCGCAAGTGCCAAGCGACGCTAAAAATAAATCAAATGGCGCTGGAGCGGCTCCATCGCCACCGCCTTGGATTGGTTGATCTGTGTGCACTGTAAAGCCGTTAAATTCAGCGTTGATTTTTTTGTTGCCTGCAAATACTATTCTCATTTTTTATACCTTTTTGTTAAACTATATTGCTATATGTTCATATAGTCGATTTAAAAAGCTGTTTAGTGTATTTCAAAGGTTGAAAAAGATTAAGTTCTTTGAAAGTAAAAAAAAATGCCTTAATTTAACATGAATTGTCTGTGCAAATTCGTCAATTAACAAATAAATTGAAAATTTACTTAACAAAATATGAGTTATAGCTTATTGAAACCACTTCTGACTATATTATTGCTCTTGTCTGCAATTGATGCTACGGCTGCTTACCATAGACAAGACACGACAAAAGTAGAATCTTTGCTGCCGAGCCAATACGGTAATGTTTATACGCTTGAGCAAGACAGCGCATTTAAGCGGGCATTGGATTTGCAATTGCCGTTTTCATTGCGGGCAAGGCTTGATCTTGAGCTATCGGAGCCGCTCTGGAGAGTATCTTCGAGTAAAATTGAGAGCAATCCTTGGACAGCCGCTATGCAATCACTTTCTAATTTACCCGAAGGCACTTTTAGCCCGAGCGGAGTGGAGGTGGTTCAATGGCAGACTAATATTATGAACTCGCTCTATGTGCCATTTATGAGGACTTATACACCTTTTGGCGTAAAGGTTGATTTTGAAACAATTGGGAAATTTTTGGGATTGATAGAAGATGTTTCGCCAGTTATTAAATATAATTTAAGCATCACTGCAGATGTGGAAGTAGTAATATATTCCATTCAGGCGACTGTTGTTGCTACTTTGTTCAAAGGCGTGCAATCCCCGGGCAACTATACGATTAATTGGAATGGGCGAGATGAGCAGGGCAGGCTTATGCCTGCGGGCGATTATATCGCTGAAGTAAGGATTGGCGTGGATCGCTATGTTAGGAAAAGGATAGTAATAAAGTGAAATTTAGTGGCACAGAAAAAATCATTTTAATTTGCCTAAATATTTCGCTAATTTATGCGTCATATTGACTAATAGCATTTCACATAAATTAAAAGAGGAGTTTATATGAGTTTCGTATTGCCAGAACTTCCATTTGATAAGGAAGCATTAGCCCCGCATATTTCGGCGGAAACTTTAGAATATCACCATGGCAAGCATCATTTGGCTTATGTCAATAATTTAAACAACTTAATAGCTGGAACAGAATTTGAAGGCAAATCGCTTGAAGATATTATTAGAACATCGCAGGGCGGTATATTTAATAATGCGGCGCAAGTGTATAACCACACTTTCTTCTGGAATTGCTTATCGCCAAACGGAGGCGGGGCGCCCAAAGGAAAAATAGCTGAAGAAATCAACAAAGCGTTTGGCTCTTTCGATGAGTTCAAAACTAAATTCTCTAATTCGGCTGCCACTCTGTTTGGCGCCGGCTGGGCGTGGTTAATCAAAAATAAAGACGGCAAACTTGAAATAGTGCAAAAATCTAATGCGGGCACTCCGCTCACAGACGGCACCACCCCAATTTTGACTATCGACGTGTGGGAGCATGCTTACTATATAGATTATCGCAATGCTCGCCCTAAATTTATTGAGCATTTCTGGGAATTGTTAAATTGGGATTTCGCAGAAAGCAACTTAAAGTAAGCAAAAGGGCTTATTTATAAATAATTGAAAAAGAGGGTAGTTGTGGCTACCCTCTTTTGTTTTTATAGATAGTTGCCAATATACATAATGCTATAATTTATAGCCCAATATAAGCCCATCGCCAATTGGGACTAAAGTAACGAAATAATTTTCGTTGGATAGGAAAGCGTCGTTGAACGATTTGACAGAGCGTATTTCTTCGGGATTTCGCTCTGGTGCTGCATCGAGCAAATAGCCAAACGCAAAAGCATTATCGGCTGCAAATATTCCGCCTTTGCGAATATGCGGAGTTAGCGATTCTAAATAATAGTAATATCCCGGCTTATCAGCATCGACAAATACAAAATCTAACTTTTCCTCAAATTTTGCAGATTTCACATAGTTTCTGCCATTATCGCAAATCACATTAATTTTATCTGATAAATTGGCTTGCTCCGCATTTTTTCTTATCAAATCGGCATAATCTGGATTGAGTTCTACTGCGGTCAGCTTGCCATCAGGCGGAAGAACCGACGCCATAGATAGGGCAGAATAGCCCGCCAAACTGCCGATTTCGAGCACATTTTTTGCTCCGATAGATTGCAGCAGAAATTGCATGAACTTTGCTTGGTGTCCAGAAATATGTATA
>JAKIZN010000016.1 GCA_022708005.1 Bacteroidota bacterium
GATGACGAAATCGCCTGTATCTACGTGCGGAGTGAACCAAGGCTTGTTCTTTCCTCTTAGGATAGAAGCTACTTGAGTTGCAAGGCGACCTACTGTCATCCCTGTTGCATCAAGGCACCACCAATCTCTTACCACCGTCTCTTTCTTTGCAGACTTGGTTATTTTTGCTGAGGGTTCCAATTGATTACGCTCCTCTTCTTATTAAAATGATACATTTATAAATATTTACAATCAGTAAAGTTTACAAAAATATAAGATTTTTGTCAATTTAACAAATATTTTTTTGCTCCGCGTTATTTCTTTCGCTTTTCCACCGCTAATAACTACAATCGCCCACTTAATTTTAGCAAAACTATACTCAGATTTAGCATCACTGTTATAAACACTACCACTACGCAAACTATCAAAATTTTAATTATCACAGAACTGCTTTTGTCTGCTTTAGCATCAAAATTTAAAAATGGGACGTTCAATGATAGGATTAAGACGCTTGCCATTATAAAATATCTTATCAAGTCAGCAGACAAAAATTCAAAAGACGACAGCAGCAATAGTATTAGAATTTTATCTATGGCAACGCCGCTTGTCGCCACAAATGATAGTCTGGCGTTATATATCAAAAGGCATACAATCGGCGATAGAGCGATAAACAGCATCAGAGCTACGTCTGCTCTATAATCTATCGGCAGCAGAGAAATTGCAACCGCGGCGGCAGCCAACGAAAGCGAATTTGCTCCATATTTCAGCTTTCCAATCCCGAAGAAGCTCAGCAATGCCGTCCCAAAGTCCAACTATTTTGCCTCGCTTTTGAACATTACAAATAAATATTCCAACATAGACCAAACTGTCAGAATCGTTATCAACAGCATTGAAAAATAAACTGCTGAGGAGTGCAATAAATCATTTATTCTCAAAGATATAGAGCTATCTAAATATTGACTCGCAGAATAAGCTATCAGAATAAAGAATATAAAAATCATCTGAATCGTAGTTTTCATTTTTGCAGTCGATGAAGTTTTAAGACTTTTATCGCCCACCTTGAAAACTCGCAAGACAGTTGTGCCAATATCGCGTAGGAATATAATAGTTACCATCCACCAAGGAGCAAATTTCAACACAGCGAAAGCGATAAATGCCGCTGTAGTCAGCAACTTATCTGCCAGCGGGTCGAAAAATGCTCCCCATTCAGACGTAACCTTCAACTTGCGAGCTATATAGCCATCGAAAAAATCAGAAACTGCTCCTATGGTAAATGCTATAAGCGATAGCACAATAAATTTAGGCTTGCCCGATACAAGCCACACAAAAAACAGCGGAGCCAAAACTGCTCGAAAAATCGATAATATATTAGGAATTTTCCTTCGCATTACACATATTTTTGGGCAATTTTAATAATTTCCGCAAATGACTCGCCTTTGAGCGACGCACCTCCTATCAGCCCGCCGTTAACATTTTCGATAGCCAAAAGCTCGTTTGCATTTTTTTCGTTCAAGCTACCGCCGTAAAGTAATGCAACGCCTTTAGCCGCTTCCCCGAATTTTTCGACAAGGAATTGCCTAATCCAATTATGTGCTTCCACTACTTGCTCAGTTGTAGCTGAAACGCCAGTGCCGATAGCCCATACTGGCTCGTAAGCGATAACAATATTTTCTATTGCTTCTGCTGAAACGCCTTCCAAATCTGCATTTAGCTGTTTAGATAGCACATTGAAAGTATTGCCCGAATTGCGTTCGTCGAGAGTCTCGCCAATGCACAAAATAGGCGTTTTCCCAAAATCTAAAATTGCGAGCAATTTTTTATTGATTAATTCATCGCTTTCGTCGAAATAAGCGCGGCGTTCGGAGTGACCTATAATGATATGCGAAACTCCGCAGTAATCAAGCATTTCAATTGAAATTTCGCCAGTAAACGCTCCTTTTTGTTCAAAATGGCAATTTTGCGACCCCAAGAGCAAAGAAGTGCCATCTACCAATTTAGAAATAGGATAAAGGTTTGTGAATGGAGGGCATATCAAAACTTTTGAGCTAACCTCATCGGAAGATTTTAGAAATCCCAATATGTATTGAGCCAATTTTTCAGCCTCGAATACATTGGTGTTCATTTTCCAATTGCCTGCTATCAACATTTTTTTCATTGTTTCACTCCACTTACTTTAAAAATTTTATAATTTAACAAATATTGGTCAGATTCAAAGCCATAGCCTTCTATTAATTCCGAAGGTGATGTTATTCTTACAAATGCAGTCGAAAAAAACTTTTGTTCGGCTTGGTTCCACTGGAGCACAGAAGTTTCAAGGCGAGTTTGGGAGCTATCGGAAAAAACTACCACCTTGCCCTTTGCTATCATATCTCGCGTGTTATCGTCAATCCTCGCACTATCGGCAGTAAGCCAAGTTGTTACATTTGAAGAGTTTTTGGAAAATAGCTCGAGCCGCAAAGCATTATCAATCAAAGTCTCCATTCTCGAAGTATAAATCCTGCCTCTGCCAGCTTTTAATTTCGCTTTAACCCAATTTGAATCTACAAATTTAACTTCAAAATCATGGCTTATTTGCTCTGGCTTTAGCGTCCAATCTGTCGAATCGAGCAACTTGGGCGTTGCTTTACTTTTTTCTTGACAGGACATCGAAAGCAATATTATCGCAGTTGCAGCAACGGCGAAAAGCAATGGCTTTGCGATATGTCTGCCATTTTGCCTCAAGCGCTGCCTCGCTTTATGAAATAATTTAGCTCTAATAGCTCATTGATAAAATCCTTCGCTTCAGATAAAGGTAACTGCGTGGCAGCATCGCTTTTTGCTAAACTTGGATTTGGGTGCGTCTCGAAAAATACTCCGTCAATGCCAAGCGATACCGCTGCCCTTGCAAGCAATTTGATAAACTCTCGCTTGCCACCAGATTGGGCGCCAATCGAAGGCTGTTGGACTGAATGAGTTGCATCATATATTGTAATGTAATTGCTTTCTTTCATTGTTATAAGCGAGCGGAAATCTACCACTAAATCGTGATAGCCAAAGAATGTGCCGCGCTCTGTTAGCCAAATGTTGCTATTGCCTGTTGAGCTTACCTTAGCAGCCGCTTTTATTATATCTTCTGGCGCCATAAATTGCCCTTTTTTGATATTCACTGCCTTGCCTGTCTGCCCTGCCGCGAGCAGCAAATCCGTTTGCCTTGATAGGAAAGCTGGAATTTGCAAAACATCTACGTATTTGCAAGCCATTTCGGCGTCGCCGACGCTATGAATATCCGTTAAAGTCGGGACGCCATAGCTTTTGCCTACCGACGCTATCCACCCTAATGCCGTTTCGTCGCCAACTCCTTCAAATGACCCGACGCTTGTCCTATTTGCCTTTCGATAAGATGCCTTATAGTAATATTCAACATCAAATGTTTTGGCTATGGAAGTCAAAACGGCTGCGGTTTCTTCTACCACTTCTTTCGATTCCGCAAGGCAAGGTCCGGCTATTATCTTAAATTTCTGTAGCATATTATTCCGACTTTAATTGTAAAATTTCTTTTTTGACAAGCGGTATGTACGATTGCAATTGCTCGTTGTCGCCTGCAAGTTCTATAAATGATTCATAATCTTGTATTGCATCTTTGGGATTGCCTAGCGCTCTGTTGCACTTGCCGCGATTATAATAAGTCTGTGCATCTTTGGGATTTAAGTTGATTGCTGCATCATAATTCAATTTTGCACTTTTATAATCCTTCAAATTAAAATGGCAATTGCCTAATCTCATAAATGCTGCTGCGTTGGTCTTATCCACTTTAACAGCCTCGGCGTAGTCTTTCGCTGCTGCGGCATAATCTTTTTTCTCAAAAAGCACATCGGCGCGATTCAGCAAAGCGGATAAATTTTGCGGGTTTATCGCCAGCACCCTTGTCAAATCGTTATATGCTTCATCAAGCATTTCTAACTCGAAATAAATAACGGCACGGTTGGAATATGCCGCTTCGTTTTTGCTGTCAAATCCTATTACTTTTGTGTAATCGTCAAGTGCTTTAGCATGGTCGCCAAGTTCTTGATATGCGAATGCTCGCGATAATAGCAAATTATAATCCTTTGGATTGGCAGCGATAAGCGTCGAAAAATCAGCTATAGCTTCGGCAAATTTGCCTAATCGCTGGTTGAGCAAGCCGCGTAGCCTCAGGGCATCTGATTTATTAGGGTTAAATTTAAGCGTTGTTTCAATATCATTAAAAGCTCGCTCATACTCTTCAAGCTGATAATAAATCTCAGCCCTACCGTGATAATAATTAGGATTTTTGCTGTTTAGCGATATTGCTGCAGAAAAGTCCGCTATTGCTTTATCGAAATTTTTTAGCTCGGCATAAAGCACTGCCCTGCTGTAAAACGTAGATGCTTTGCCGGGCTCAAGCGATATTACTATGTTAATCTCTTTGATTGCCCTATCATATAACTTTAGCGATATTAGTGCATTAGCAAGATTTTCGCGGACATCTATTTGAGTGCTATCAATTGCAAGAGCAAACTCGAAATTATCCGCTGCCTGCTTTGCTTCGCCAAGGCTTAGCAAAGCCGAGCCTTTCAGATTGTAAAAATGAGGATTTTTTTGAATATTAATCAACGAATCGGCAATTTCGACAACTACCGAAAAGTTGCCCGAATTATACTCCGACACTGCTCTATCATACATTAATTGCATATCATTTTCTTGCGAAAAGGCTTGACTGCCCGAAAATCCCCAAAACAGTATCGCAAGCAATATAACGCTAATGCGGCTCATAAAGCTATCCCACTAATATCAACTTCTTTGCCTTGCACTCTAAAAGTAGCGCTGAGCTTAACGTCTGGGTGCAAACTTCTCGATACGGGGCAGTTTTTTATAATGTTAGCGAATAGCCTTACCTCGTCGTCGGATAGTTCATTCGGAAAATCGAACTCAAGATAAATAGCCGAAATCCTTCTTAGCGGCTGCTGCGCCATTTCCTTTTGGGCAACTACTTTAAGCCCTTTAATGTCAATATTTCGAGAAACTGCGGCTATCCCCATAGTTGTAGCAATGCACGATGCTATCGATGCCGCAGTTAAATCAGTTGGAGATATATATTCCGCTTTGCCTTGATTATCCAGCGGTGCGTCAGTCAAAAAGCTATTCCCTGACGGCGCGTGAGTTACTTTGCAATGCAACTCACCGAGATATTCAACATCTAATCTTACCATTTTAAACCTATTTAATAAATTTCATAGCACAAATTTAACAAAATAAATCATACTTTTGAACTCAAAAGTGCATGTCCGCTTTTTTTATCCTAAATAATTCGTTAGAAACTCTCTATTGTCTGCCCGCTGTTTTCCAGATGTCCTACACCTTCGAGGTGTAGGACATCTATTTTTACAGTCTGAATCAGGATTTTCAAGATTATATGATTACCGAGATAAGAAAGGGAGAAATTGAACAGCAGACAAAATAATCTTGTTAATCCTTTAATCCTGAGAATCGTGATTCAGACAAAAAGGCAAGGGGGCATGCCACCCTTGTCTAAATAAACTGACGCAACCGTAGAGACGCAACATTTTGCGTCTCTACAAAAGCACAATATCACAAATAAAATACCATATAAGACAACCCCATCTTGAAAACAGCTAATAGGCAATAGAATTGCCAACAGTTTTTCTAAAATAATTTGGTACGTTTTTTGCATAATATCAGTCGAAATTGACTAAAATAGTAGGTGTAGCTTGTTATCCGATGAAAAAAAATATTACTCGAGAAGTTTGCTGATGCTCAGCGTGGCAGCAGTAGTCTCTGTGGTTGCAATAATATCGCTCGGTATATTCGCACTCACCCATGGCGAGCAAAGCGATAAATTTATAGATAGCGCCAACGTTGCAGAGCAAACTAGCATAACGTTCAAGCTATTTTCAGAAACGGCATATAGCAACACTGCCGATAATTATTCCAAAGTATCGGCAGCAATAAAGAAGCAGCTAAAATCAGAGCGGGGATTTCAATTAGTCCCAGATATTAGCCTTGTCGATGACGATACTCCCTCGCATTTATATTTTGCAGGCGCCGAAGTCGGCAGCGAAGCGGAACACAGCCAAACAAGCCTTTCGGAACGCTTTAAATTAGACGCTAATACAAAAGTTATGATATACAAGCGGCTCGACCTGCAAGGCAATATGCAGCTTGCTTGGCATTCGCTTTATGAGCTTCCAACTGGATTTCGCTTAAAATTCATTCCCAGCGCGCTACAAGGTGGCCAAAAAAGCCGACTTATCGAAAATATATTTCGCGGACAAAGCTATACAACAGTGCAAAGTTTAAACGGCACACTTTATTCAATTACATTCGAGCAACTTACAAACAAAAAAGGCGTTGTTATCGGTATGATAGCAATTTTGACAAAACTTAATGGCGTGCTTGACTTCGATTTTCTGAAACTCTCTAAAAAATATTATATATTAGATAAAGTTACTGGGCAAGTAATATTTCCTGAAGCACAGGACAGCAAGTATAGCAAATCAGAATACCGCTGGATAGATAGCTTACGGCAGGCAAGCGGCGATGGCGACTTCGCTTTTATAAAAGCTGACTGCGGACGAGTTGCCGTAAGCGACAGCAGACTAAACTGGATCATGTTCACCGAGCTGCCAACTTCGCGAAAAACTACTCAATCTGAACTACAGATAAATGCCGTCAAGATGGTTGCGGCGTCTGGCTTTCTTGTGCTAATAGTTGTTATTTTTATAGCAATATTTTTATCGGATAGATTTACAAAGAAAGCCGATTTTAAGGAAGCCTATCTGAACGATGTGATTAGCAATATAATATTTCGGCGATATTCTGAAAATACAAATGATTTTATAGAAAGAGCATTCAAGCAAAAAGAGCGAGATAGCTTTTGCACCAGCCATGTTTTCAATATGTTGCAAAAAATCAACTCAAAAATGTCCGATTTGGAGCAGGACAACAGCGACTTGCACGACATTTTGCACAGCAAACTGAAAAAAGCAACATCGTTAGTCGAAAAGCTCAAATTTAACAGAGACAGTGTCGATGGGGTTTTAACTGATGCTACAGGCAGTTTAGCAGAAGTTGTATCGCAAATCAACCAACTCTCTGGTGCAGTCAAAGATATTCTGACTTTGGATAACTTAAGCGAGACAATATTAGAATTAGATGCACTTTCGGGATATGAGACTATCAAAGATAAATCTCAAAATTTAAGGGCTAAGATTGCTATAATTAGTGATAAAGTAGAAAAGGCATTCTCGGAGTTGAGTGCAATCAAGAAATCGGCTGAAAACGCTTACTTGCTCTCAGTTAATTCTGCTGTATCAGCCGAAAAATCAAGCTCCAGCAAGCTATCTGTGCTGTCTTATGAAGCATCGAAAATGTCCGATAGCCTTTCTAATGCAGTAGATCAAATTTCCTATTTGCTTTCTGAAGCCAGAAATGCAGCACAATTTAGCATCTTTGATATTGAAAATATTCATAAGACGCTATCCGATAAGCCAAGCCAAGGCAGTGCCGCACAAGCAATGCTGGAATACACCCGATTCAATGAAAAAGCAATGATGCTAACTAATCAATGTACTGCGTTGAGCAATGAATGCCAAAATGTGCTAAAAACATTGGAAGCGGGCAAAAGCAATGTGGGCAAAAGTGAGGCTATTATAAGCGATTTTATGAATTTAGCTGATGGAATTGATTAAATTATTAAAGTTAATTTATTTTATTAATAAAATAGAACGGCGGAGAAGTCGATTTGAGCAATAAAAATATTAATATTGATTTAACTGAAAATTTCAAAAGCACTTGCAAGAGGCATTGCGATATTATTGAAACTTGCTTGTTAGACTTTGAAAAATATGGTATTTTAGAATTGCTCAAAAATACTGCCAACTCTATTAATCAAATTAAAATTTCATCTAAATCTGCCGGAATCAACAACGCTGCCAAGCTCGCGACTTATATGCAAGATGTCATTAACTTTGCAATTGAAGGCAAGCTCAACCTTTATTCAAACGATATAGACGTGCTGCTCCGAGCTAACGACCTTTTTTACGGTGTACAACAGTTTTCTGCTTCGGAAGTTTTTGATTTATTTGAATTTGAAGAAATAATAATAGACGAAATAATTAGCGAAATCAAGGCAATTACAGCGCCCCGCAGAATCAAAAAAGCTGCCGTTCCGCAAGAAAGTTTGCAAATTCATAAGATTAAAGAAGAAGCAGACAACAAAACAATTTTGCTCGAAAAGTTCAAATATGAATTAGTAAAAAGCACGCATGCCATACAGCACAACCTTGAATCAGTGCAAGACGACAGCAGTTCAATCGATGTAGCCCCCATTTCGACTGCACTTAATACGATAAAGGGAGCAGCGATAAGCGCAGGCATAGACAAAGCGTTTAACTTAGCAGATTCTATGCAAGATTTCCTTGCCTTCACTGCAAATAATAATATCCCAATAAGTAGCTACCAAATGGATATTTTAGTTAAGTGCAATAGGCTTTTCAAAGAGATTGCGGCAAGCTCTGCCATTGCCATAATTGACAAATTCAACGATTACAGCAACTATATCGATAGCTATACTAACTTCCTGCAAAACTTCCTCGATGATTACGAACCATCAGACAAAAGAACATTATCGCGAATCGCTCAGAGCGATATTTCACTTGACGATTACGGCAACCCGCCGAGCAACCAAGAGCAAGATAAGCTATTTTATTTCGGCTATAAATCATCAAACTTAAAAGATGCTTCAAAGTATAATAGAATGCTTGAGTTGTCTGTTTCGGCTATATCTAATTTGTCGTTATTGAAAAATTCAAGAACAGCAATAAAAGAGCTAAAAGCAAATTTAAGGCAAATACAGCTCGACTCAAGCAATATCCTATATAACATCGCAGATACAGAAAAAACCGTAGAAATAGCAGCAGAAATACCCAAAAAGCTCGACGCTCTCGCAGACGAGATAGATAAATTTGCTAGATATACCATTAAAGCAACGGAGGAGGTCAGAAGCAAAGTCGGTGCGATTTACAGTAATTTATTCAATCTTCGCTCCATTGCTTTCGGCGATATAATACTCGGTCTCAGCGAATTGGCTGCCGATATTGCAAAGCATTCAAACAAAAAAGTAAAGCTAAAAATAACTGGCAGATTTGTTCGGGTGGGCATAGAGGTAGCTTCACTTTTAGAAATTGCGTTGCCACAAATTTTGATGTATATCATAGTATCGAACATCGAAAGCGTAGCCGAAAGGCAATCAGTCGGCAAATCCGAAGTTGGCGAAATATCCATTGCAGCACAATTTGTATCGAGCAGATTACTTATCGATATAGAAGATGGTATGGGCACAGATTCAAATTTGCAAGCCATTGAGATAGAAAGTATTATCAATTTAATCAGAAACCACAAGGGTAAAATCAGCATACAATCAGAGAGCGGGACCGCCACTAAAATATCTCTAACTTTTGACTTGGATTATGTCCTGCTCAAATCTTTGCTATTCGAGTTAGAAGGCGAGCTATACGCAATACAAATGATAGATAGCGAGGGATTAGTTCGCTTGAATGGCAGCGAAGAAGCATCGAGCGAGTTTCGCAAAATTGATATTCGTCAGCTATTAGAAGTCGACGGGAAATCTTCGCCCAACAATAACTATGCAGCACTCGCAAAGCACCGCGATGCTTACTACGCAATATACTTCGATAAGTTTATTGGCGAAGCCGAGCTTGCTCCAACGTTTGAGGGCGAGCTATCGCATCAGCCTAACTATATTGTCGCTACATCGACATATAACGGGTCGCAAGTAACGATAATTGATGCAGATAAGCTATTAGATATATTCGTTGAGTAGCTTTATAATTTTATCGAAATTCTCTGCGTATATGATAATTCCATCTTTATGCCCCGCGAGTGCGAAAATTCCGTTTGATAATTTGCTTTCAAGGACATAATTATATGCCTCCATCGCTATTTCAACTGTACCGTAATCCGCATTGCCATTTGTCTTCAATCCAGCAGAAATTAGCAAATTCCAAATTCTTTCATTGTGGATGTGAGCGACAACGTTTACTTTTTCATTTGCTCCATATATCGCCAAATGCGTCATTGCTTCTGACGACGCGGGCAATTTTCCAGAATATTTTACGAAATTTTTAGATATATCATATCCTTCGATGCAAGCAAAATGCTCTCTGCTTAAATCTCGAATAGAGCCAGTTTTGGAGCAAGAAACAACTACTTTGCCAACAGAACTTTTTTTGCTCACGTTGCCAAAGCCGTCGCCATCAGGCAGCGCCCCGATAAACCCCATAGCATATAAATATTGTCTCAACTTATTTAATCCGGAAATCTCATGCTCGGCAGGGAGGTTATCGGATACTTGTTTGCAATCAAATTTTATGTAGCTCTCGCCCATCGCTTTACTCCAAATCTTTTTAGCAAATTTTTAAAATTTATTTTCAATAATATAAAAATAAATTCATTAAAGCAAAGATAAAAACAATAATGATTTGTAAAATCAAAAAAATTTATAATTTTGTAGTTTATTAACAACTATTTCTATAAAAATGAATATCGCTATTGTGGGCGCCGGAAATATCGGCTACCAACTTGCTAAAAGATTTGCTACTGTCAAAGGTGATGTAGTAGTAATCGAAATTGATCCAACCAGAGCGGAGTATGCACGAGATTATCTTGATGCAATGGTCATCGAGGGCAATTGCACAAGCTATGAAGTGCTGCAAACTGCCCGCTTGGATAAAATGGACGTATTCGTTGCGCTCACCAGCAACGACGAAGCTAATATCCTATCTTGCAAAATGGCAAAAAAAATGGGAGTTGGGACTACTATTGCGAGAATTAAAAATATAGAGTACATTTCTCCCGATTTTATATTAGATTCGCAAGATATGGGCGTGGACTTACTTGTTCAGCCAGAGCAGGAAACAGCAAGAGCTATTTTAAGACTGATAAGCCTATCAAGCTCAACGGACTCTATTGAGTTTGAGAATGGCAAGATACATTTCACAGGGCTGAGACTTGACGCAAAAACAGATTTACTTCGCAAGCCGCTTGCAGAATTGGGGGTTGCTTATGGGCATTTGCCTATGCGAATCGTTGCTATTAAACGCGGTATGCGAACTGTGATTCCTCGCGGTAGCGACTTTTTAATGAAGGGCGACCAAATTTTCTTCATTTGCCACCCAGATTATTTCGACGAAGCACTGAGGCTATTCGGCAAAGAAGATGTGAAAATCGAAGATATTATGATTATCGGCGGTGGACAAATTGCTTATTTTATCGCAAAAGAACTGCAAAAGAAACTTAACATCAAGATTTTTGAAAATAATGAGGCAAAAGCAAGCGCAATTGCCAATAAGTTAGATGATACGCTTGTGATTCAAGGCGATGGCTCGGATCTCGATATGCTTGTTCTCGAAGGCTTAACCGATATGGACGAATTTATTGCTGTTACAAGCGACGACGAAACAAACATCATCACGAGTATAATCGCCAAGCACTTAAAAGTGCCGCGGACAATAACGCTGATAAATAAAAACGAGTATTTGCCTCTTTCGGGCACGCTTGGTTTAGACGCCGTAGTCAGCAAGCACCAAATCACAGTGAATACAATCGAAAGTTTTATCAAAAGGCAGTTAATATCTAACATTGCAGACTTGCCCGGCATTGATGCCGAAATCGTAGTTTATATTGCACGAGAGCAATCTCGCGTTTCGGGCAAGCTATTGAAAAATATTAATTTCCCGAAAAATACAATCGTTGGAGCGATTATCAATCAGGACGAAGAGCTTGTTATACCGCAAGGAGATACCCGAATAAATGTCGGAGATAAAGTGCTGGTGTTTGCAAGTTCCGAGCAAGTGCTGTCTGTCGAAAAGCTGTTCAAATGACACAAGAAAATAAATGAACTATAGAATAGTAATCCAAATACTTGGACTTATACTTACTTTTTTAGGGCTGGCAATGCTTGTGCCTCTGCCCTTTTCGTTTTACTATAATAGTGGCGACCATCTTGGCATTATTTATTCATCAATAATCACCGTGTCCGTTGGCTTATCGGCTTTCTTGTCTATGCGCAGGAAGTCTCTCGATGCAAAGCTTGATATTCGCCCTAAGGAAGGCTTTGCAATTGTTGGGCTTGCGTGGATATTGATGTCCGCATTTGGCAGCTTGCCATTTATGCTGAGCGGAGCTATTCCTAACTTTACAGATGCCTATTTCGAGACTATGTCTGGCTTTACAACTACCGGCGCTTCGACATTGACAGATGTCGAAGCAGTTTCTAAAGGTATTATATTTTGGCGTAGCTTTACTCACTGGCTTGGCGGTATGGGAATTATCGTCCTTTCTATTGCCATACTTCCATTCCTTGGAGTTGCGGGTATGCAGCTTTTCAAGGCTGAAGTGCCGGGTCCGACTGCAGACAAGCTCACTCCACGAATAACAGAAACTGCAAAGATTCTTTGGGGAGTTTACTTATTGCTGACGGCTCTGCAAACCGTGCTTTTAATATTCGGCGGGATGAATTTATTTGATTCGCTATGCCATACATTTGGAACAATAGCAACTGGCGGATTTTCCATCAAAAATACGAGCGTGGCATATTACCACAGCCCTTTTATTGAATACGTCATAATAATATTTATGGTGCTATCAGGAATGAGTTTCTCCATGCACTATAATTTGCTAAGGGGTCATGCTAAAAGCTTTTTTAAAAATGAAGAATCAAGATTCTTCATTTTGATTATTTTAGTCTCGTCGCTTATAATTACTTTTGATGTATTTAATCTTAAAATCGCTAATTTAGTTGATTCTTTCAGACACAGCCTATTTCAAGTTAGTTCTGTTATAACAACAACTGGCTACGGCACAAGCGATTACGAGCAATGGAGCATTAGCTCGCAAATAATCCTGCTGCTGCTAATGTATATTGGCGGCGGTGCTGGCTCAACTGCCGGCGGTATGAAGGTGGTGCGGGTGCAACTTCTAATCAAATTTGCATACTCAGAAATTAAACGGCTTATCCATCCCAAAGCTGTTATACCAGTCAGAATTAACGGCAATCCCGTAGATAAAACTATCATGACGCACATTTCCGTTTTCTTTGTGGTTTATATTATGATTGCCACA
>JAKIZN010000017.1 GCA_022708005.1 Bacteroidota bacterium
ATATTGAATTTGCATAGCAACCGTCAGTATTGCTCGGTTGCTATTTTTTACGGTAATTGCAAAGAAATTTCTTTGTAGAATAAAATAAAAGTATTAATTTTGTATTTACGCTCGGATGGCGGAATCGGTAGACGCACAGGACTTAAAATCCTGTGAGCGAATAGCTCGTGCGGGTTCAAGTCCCGCTCCGAGTACAGAAAAATCCCGTAAAGTTAGCTTTATGGGATTTTTTTTAATCCCGAAGGGATTTGATGTTTGTAGAAAGTAAAATTATGTGCATTATGCGACTCCTACGGAGTCGTATAGAGATATTATGCGACTCCTACGGAGTCGTATAGAGATATTATGCGACTCCTACGGAGTCGTATAGAGATATTATGCGACTCCTACGGAGTCGTATAGAGATATTATGCGACTCCTACGGAGTCGTATAGAGATATTATGCGACTCCTACGGAGTCGTATAACTCGCCGATTATTCATTACTACAAACATTTGAACCCTTTGGGTTCGTTATAATTTGGCTTTAAGATGTCCTACACCTCGAAGGTGTAGGACATCTGGAGAAAACTGATAGACAATGGGGCATGCCCCATTGCCTAAAGACATAGTCAGTTAGAATTTATAACGAATAATTTAGGTCGAAAATAATCTTGGTAATCCTTTAATCTTGAAAATCATGATTCAAACAAAAAAAGGCGAACATTTCTGCCCGCCCTTTGCATAAAAATTTTGAGATTATTAAGCTATATCTTGAGCAACAAAAGGCATCAAAGCCAAGTGTCTTGAAAATTTAATAGCTTTTGCAATTTGACGCTGCTGATATGCAGTAACGCCAGTAATTCTGCGAGGAAGGATTTTCCCTTGGTCGTTAGTGAATCTATATAAGAATTTCACATCAAGATAATCAACTACTTTGCTATCTTTCAAAGGATTTGGTTTCTTTTTGCCAGTGCGTTTATTTGGCTTAAAAGTATTATTGCCTGTTTGCATAGGATAAATTGCGCTCATTATACTTTTCTCCTCTTCGATTCCATAATATTTTGAGTTTTCTCAAAGCGTTTGTTAAAGCGGTCTACACGACCTGCAGTATCCACAAGAACTTGCTTGCCAGTGAAAAATGGATGCGATTTTGAATCTATATCGAGCACCATTCTATCAGTCTTCACGCACGAGCGAGTCTTAAAAGTAGAGCCGTCTGTCATCACTATTTCAACAGTATGGTAGTGCGGGTGAATACCTTTTTTCATAATTTGACCTAATTTATTAGTTATTTACTTATATCCAATTTTTCGATTTGATCCGCTGATTCGATTTTTACAAATTTTTCTAAAAATCGAGTCGAGCCGATTTCGCTACGATAGCCTTTAATGACTTTTATGGAGATAAGCCCATCTCCTTTTTTCTTCTTCAGCTTGTCGCTGAATGTTTGCGTTTTAGCCATATCGCCTTCACACGTTATTTTATATTCAACATAATATCAAGATTGCAAAAATAACAACTTTTTTGTTCCTTACCAAATTATTTTTTAGAAAGTTACAATTTATTTTATAACACAGCATCAGCCACCGCTTTAAACCCGCTATCTATCCTACCTTTGAAAGTAAGCGTTTATTATAAAAATACATTGAATCAAAATAATTCATTAGAAACTTTTCAATTGCCTATTCGCTGTTCTCCAGATGGGGCTGTCTCAAAAGGTAATAGGTGAGAGCATTCGCTGCTTCCCAGATGTCCTACACCTCGAAGCTGTAGGACATCTTAAAGCCAAATAGTAACGACCCTGAAAGGGTCAAATGTTTATAGTAATGAATAAGCGGAGATTTATACGACTCCGTAGGAGTCGCATTAGGTTAAATTTATACGACTCCGTAGGAGTCGCATTAGGTTAAATTTATACGACTCCGTAGGAGTCAAATTGGGTTATGCAATCTTATTTTCTACAAACATCAAATCCCTTCGGGATTAAACCTAAATAATGCATCTGAACCCATATAAGACAGCCACATATACTCTTGCTCCTCTTCGCCTTTGGAGAAGGTGCTGGGGCTTTAAGTCAAAAAACTTTTGTCTATTGCCTTATTGGGGTTTAAATTTGCCGCAAAATATATAAGCTGCTGCATCGGCTTTGGCACGCATTCGCTCTATAAAATTTTTAGCATAAATAAAAGTCTAATAAATATTTGAATATAATATTTTCATATATTTTATTAAATTGTATAATTAAAAATTGTAAGATTTTGGCAGTAGTTAAATAGCCAATGCTAATTGCAGACTGTGATAATTTATAAAAATAAATGCTTTACTAATAATTTTAGAGGGTATTATGATTAAAAAGATTTCCGTATTTTTAGCACTACTTTTCATAAGCGTCGGAATGGCTTGGTCACAAGGCTCGACTACAGCCGCCGTCAGCGGGAAAATAACAGACCTCGAAGGGAAAGCTCTTGCAGGCACAACTGTAAAAATAGTCCACTTGCCCACTGGAACAGTTGCAGGAGCCGTAACTAACTCCGCAGGAAGATTTACTATACTCGGCTTGCGCGTGGGCGGTCCTTATACCATAACCGTTTCTATGGTTGGCTTTGAACCGCAAAGCAAAGAAAATCTGCATTTAGTGCTAAATCAAACGTTCAATATTGACTTTCGCCTGTCCGAAAAAGGCGTTCAGACCGATGTCGTCAATGTCGTTGCCGATAGGAATGAAATTATATCAGCTAATAGAACAGGCGCGTCTCAAGCTGTGTCTGAATCTGAGATAGAAAATCTTCCAACGATAGCCCGCTCGCTACATGATTACTCGCGGCTGTCGCCACATATAGTATCTTCAACCAGCGAAGGCTCAAATGTCGGCGGAAGAAATAGCAAATACAACAATATCCAAGTAGATGGAGCTATTATGAGCGACGCTTTTGGACTATCTTCATCTGGCACGCCGGGTGGGCAAACAAGCGCCGAACCTATTTCTCTCGATGCTATTCAAGAGTTTCAAGTAGCCATTGCTCCATTCGACGTTCGGCTCGGCGGAATTGGTACCACGGTTCAGCCTATTTATACGGTAGAAATGAAAAAATGGTTGGCAATAGCGCTATCAAAAATCCAGACGGCTCGCGAAATCCATACCCTGAATATACGGATTATCAATTGGGCGGGCGCTTAGGCGGACCAATTCTGCACGATAAGTTATTTTTCTTCGCAAGCGGTGAAATCAAAGAGCGAGCCGAACCACAATTATTAGGGCTCAAAGGTGAGACCGCTGCAAATGTCTATGGATTATCAAGAGATGAAATTGCTGCCGTTCGCGACTCCGTCATTAGCAAATTTGGCTACGATCCCGGGCAATATGATAATTATACTCGCGATGTCAAGGATTTTAAGATATTCCTCCGCTTAGATTATAACATTTCTAATCAGCATAGATTGACTTTAAGGCATAATTTGGTGAATGCCCAGCAAGACAACTCGGTTTCTCGCTCTCGCACATTCTTCTCGTTTGAAGGGCAGGAATATATTTTCCGTAGCTTGCAAAATCAATCAGTTTTGCAGTTGAACAGCGTCTTTGGCAATAATATGGCTAACGAGTTCAGACTTGCTTATACACAAGTGAACGACGAGCGCGATTATCAATCAACTCCTTTCCCAAGCGTTACTATTAGCAGCTTAGGCGACGATAGACGTAGCTCGCTCAGCTTCGGCGTAGAGCGATTTTCGCAAGCAAACGCATTAGACCAAAATATATTAGAAATTACCGATAATTTCAACTACTTTATGGGCAACCATATATTTACATTTGGAACAACCAACCAATTTGTTACATTCAGCAACTTATATGTGCAAGACGCTTTCGGCACTTATACATTCTCTGGCTTAGATAACTTTTACAATAACAGACCGAACAGATATTATTACAGCTACCTTAAGCCGGGTGGAAAAGAAAGGGCAGAGTATTCATACGTTCAATTGGCTTTCTATGCTCAAGATGAATGGACTATTATGCCACAATTCAAGCTCACGCTTGGATTACGCGGCGACGTTTATGCATTCCCAGATGAGCCAACCGAAAACAAAGATTTTGCATCAGTATTCGGGCTAAGCACAAAAGATATGCCATCGCCATTTGCACTTTCTCCAAGAATTGGCTTTAATTACGATATGTTTGGCGATAAAAGCACGCAAGTCCGCGGAGGCATTGGCATGTTCGCTGGGCGAACACCGGGCGTATGGATAAGCAATCAATATGCTAACACTGGCGCTGATTATGGGCGAGTTGACGAATCGAGAAATGTCCCAAGTTTAGAACCAGATGTTCACAAGCAGCCAATTCCTTCCGAAGTGCTAACTACTGAAGTTAATATCACGGATAAAAATTTCAAAATGCCGCAGGTTATGCGATTTAATTTGGGTATCGACCATCAAATTACAGAAGGGCTTATTGGAACGCTTGAGTTCATATATGGCAAAACAGTCAACGATATTCTTTTCCAAAATATCAATCTTAAATACGCAGTCGACTCTGCTACAAATACGAGAATTACAGCAATAGACGGAAGACCTATGTATTCGAGCTATAGTAGCGGCGCTCCAGATGTCGTTAGCAATAACTACACCAGCGTTATCAAAATGAGCAATACGGGCAAAGGCGAGCAAATGAGTATTTCGGCTCAATTGCAAAAGCCGTTTGGGCAGGGAGTGATGCCTAATTTAAGCGCTAATTTTGCTTATACTTACAGCGTTGCGACAGATGTTAATAGTGCGACATCGAGCCGTGCTATTTCCAATTGGCAATATAATCACGCAGTAGATCCTAATAATCCAAAGCTAACTACTTCGTTATTCTCAATTTCAAACAGAATTTTAGCTAATATATCTTATCGCTGGGTTTATGACAAAAATTCGGCTATCTCGATTGGCGCTTATTACGAAGGTCGCTCGGGCTCGCCACTGTCGTTTATTTATTACACATCGAGCAATATTACTTGGGACAAAGATGTGCTGATAGATGCCCGCGTTCGCGATGCAAATAATGACAATATTTGGGGCAACGACCTTTGCTATATACCTAATACGATGTCTTTACAAAATGGTATGTGGCAAGATGAAAAAATGATATTAGTAAATGGCGACCAAACTTACAAAGATCCAAAGGGCAACGAAATGAAGTATGTCGATGCAATGGAGTCCTTTTTGAAAGAATGGGACGGGTTGCAACGCGGGAAAATTATAGATAGATACTCATTGCGTCAGCCTTGGCGCCATCAAGTAGATTTACGATTAAGTCAAGAAATTCCAACATTTAGCAGGCAAAAAATCACATTAACATTTGACATTTTAAATCTCCTGAACTTGATTAATCCAGATTGGGGACATCAAAAATACGTAAGCAACGCCCAATATAGCTTGTTCCGCTTCGAAGGCTACGACAAAGCAACTGGTAAAGTCAGGGCAAGCTATTTTCCAAATACTCGCGGCAACAAAGCCGACGATATTTTTGAAACAAGCGATTTTTGGTCGCGGTGGCAAATGCAGTTCGGCATAAGATATTCATTTTAATATCAGAGAAAAAGGCGAGCAGAAATGTTCGCCTTTTTTTGTCTTGCAGCCAAATAACGCATTAGGAACTCTAACTAAATGCGTATACGTAAGGAAATGTTAGGTTTTAAGATGTCCTACACCTCGAAGGTGTAGGACATCTATTCTTATAGTCTGAATCAGGATTTTCATGATTAAAGGATTAGCAAGATTATTTTCGCCCATTATTTAGCTTTAACCCCGTCAATCACCCCCTAAATATTCTCCTTTATCTCTCTCCAAATTGACGCGTTTGCGGTGTGGTATTCCAATTGTCTCGCGAAGGCAGGGTGCAGCGGCGAAAGCAGCTTGGCGATGCCCGCGATGAAAATTGACTTAGCTATTTGCGTGTTTGCATAAATTTTGAAATTTTTTGGTGAGAAATGCTTTGTGGCAAATATAATTTTGCTCATTTGCATTTTCCTTAACGATTGCGGATTGAACTCTTTGCTTTTGGAGCTACCGCCGCGATAATGAACTACTCGCGATTTAGGATAAAATATAACTTTTGAGTTGGCTTTTTTTACTCTATACGAAAAATCCATATCTTCTGAATAAAAAGGGTAATCCTCGTCGAACCCGCCGATAAAATCAAAAACCGACTTGCGAACAGCTATCATCCCACCATCGGCATATTGAACTTCCCTTGTAGCTCTATCGATACCAAATTTATTGAAAAAAAACTTGCCAAAGGCAGAGCCGATAGTGTTTATAAAAAGCAATTCCTTTATGCCGCTTGAAGCAGTGGGCAAATAGCCATAAGAATATTGATATTTGAGGTCGGCAAAGAGCTGCCTTGGAGCTACTACCGCAACGTCGCTTTTGCTGCACATAAACTCTATAACATTTTTAATAGAGCTGTCTAAGAACACAATATCAGAATTAGAAATAAGCACATATTCGCTATTGCAACGACTTACCCCAATATTTACAGCTTTTGAGTATCCAAGATTGTCCGAATTGCAAATTACTTCCGCTCGCGGGTAATTTTTGCAGAGAAATTCAACCGTGTCATCAGATGAATTATTATCGACGACAATTATCTTATCTATGTAGTCAGCCGAAGTAGAAATCGCTGAATCAATGCACTCAGCAACGAGTTTTCGGGTATTAAATGATATAATGACTAAGTCGCATTTCATAAATGCCGCTATAAAAAAATAAAACAAGTTAAATAAAAATTAGTAAACAAACAAATTAATTGGTAATTTAGATAAATATAAATAAATTTGTAGTTTGTAAAAATTATATTTCGGCTAAAATCAACTATTATATAATTTAATGGAGGTTAATTAATTGAAAAGGTATTTCGGCAAGATATTGCTCGTTGTGGTACCGATAATTGCGGCAATAGTGCTTCTATATCCTACTTATGAAGCAAGCCAACTGGAAAAGAAAGAAAAAGAAGCCATTGAGCAAGCAAAAAAAGCTGGCTCAAGTGCGGATTCTCTTGCAGTAATGGAAAAATTTCGCAATATTTACGGAGAGCAGTTAAAAACTGCAAAGGCAAGAAGGCTCAAGTTAGGTCTCGACCTTCGTGGTGGTATGTATGTAACTATGGAAGTCGACGCGATTAAATTAATTGAGGAATCTGCTCAGCGCGAAGCTGTCGATGATGTCTTCAATGACGTTATCGCAAAGACACGTAGCGAAGCAACAAATTCTGAAGATCCCGCTATGGACATCTTCTTAAGAAATTTCAAGAATATAGCTCGCCCGCAAGGCAAATCACTACTAAATTATTTCGATGTTGCGAACTTCCGCGATGCTTCGGAAGAAAAAATTATCGAAACATTAGCTACAAATATCGATAAAGCTATCGACCAAGCACAAGAGGTTATACGCCAAAGAATAGACCAATACGGCGTTAGCGAGCCTAACATTCAAAAGCAAGGCAGCCGCAGAATACTCCTCGAACTTCCCGGCGTTTCTAATCAAGAAGAAATGCGCAGCTTGCTGCAAACAACTGCTCGGTTAGAGTTCAAATTAGTTCGCAATAACAAAGAAATTGTTCAAGCCTTTGCTAAAATTGACAAAGTGCTAAGCAACCAAATTAAAAAGGGCAGAGGCATTGCAATCGAAGAAGAGCCAACTGCTGTTATCGATTCGTTAGCTGGCGACTCCACAAAAGTTGCAGACAAAACTGACAAAAAGCAAGATGTTGCTGCTGCTGCTGATTCGGCAGTTACAGATTCATCAAAATTAGCAAAGAAAGACAGCGCAAACGATCCTTATGCAGGATTATCACAAGAAGAGGCACAAAAGCAATATGCTTTAGACCATCCATTTACAACGCTATTCTCCACTTTCTTTGTTCCGGGCAAAAATCAGAGGATTGCTCCGATATACTACACGCAAGACCAATATCCAGACGGCGAATATATGTTTAGAATCCCAAAAGATTCTATCGCAAAATTCAAACTTCTTTTGCAACGCCCGGAAGTCGCGTCTTTATTCCCAATAGATTTGGAAGTTGTTATCGATGCAAAGCCCGATAATAGATTGAAACAAAGCCAAAATATTGAAATATTTGATTTTTACTCGCTAAAGAAAGAACCAGAGCTAACAGGCGAAGTTGTTACCGACGCTCGCGCATCGTTTGACCAAGCAAGCAATCAGCCCGTTGTGCTTATGGCTATGAGTTCAGATGGCGCTGAAAGTTGGGCAAGAATCACAGGCGCTAACCTTCATAAACGCATTGCTATCGTACTTGACGATAGAGTTTATTCCGCACCGACTGTTCAGAGCAAAATAACCGGCGGCAACTCTCAAATTACCGGTATGGCAAACACAGAAGAAGCTCGTTTGCTCGAAATCGTGTTGAACGCAGGCGCACTAAAAGCACCAGTTCAAATTATAGAAGAGCGAATAGTTGGTCCTTCTCTGGGTGAAGACTCAATCAAAAGCGGTATGTATGCAAGCTTGATAGCTATTATATTAGTTATTCTTTACATGGTATTCTACTACGGAGCAAGCGGAGCAATTGCAGACTTTGCTGTTGTTCTAAACGTCGGATTAATATTATCAGTACTCGCGGCATTGGGCGGCACTCTTACTTTACCCGGTATCGCTGGTATCATCTTAACTATGGGTATGGCAGTAGACGCAAACGTGCTTATATTTGAGCGCATCAGAGAAGAACTAGACCACGGCAGATCGCTGCGTTCTTCTGTCGATGAAGGCTTTAAGCGAGCTTTAAGCGCTATTTTAGACTCAAACATAACTACTTTCCTAACTGGTGCAATATTATTCTATCTTGGCTCAGGTCCGATACAGGGCTTTGCCTTAACTTTGATGATAGGTATTGTGGGAACGCTGTTTACTGGAATTATGGTTACACGTGCGATTATTGAAATGTTTATCGCCAAAGGCGCCAGTTCGTTCGATTTCGGTCAACCCAAAGTTAAACAAATTAAATAAAACGAGGTATTTAAAATGAGATTTTTTCATAATCCATCAATAGATTTTTTAGGCAAAAGGAATGTTTTCATTTCGCTTTCAGTAGTTTTAATTTTAGCTGGGCTGCTTGTTACTATTTTATCTGGCGTAGAATATGGTATCGACTTCGAAGGTGGAACAGAAATAGCTGTTGGGACAAGCCAGCATATCGAAACCGACCAGCTTAGAAGTGCTGTTAACTCCACGGGGCTGACAGGCGTAGAAATCAAATCTTACGGCGGCGAAAACCAATATTTGATTCGTATCAAAGAAGCAAGCAACGCCCCAGAGCTTATCAACGAAGCGTTAGTTAAATCTTTTCCCGGTCAAAAAATTGAAATTCTAAAAGTCGATAAAATTGGACCTAAAATTGGCAGTGAGTTGAGAACACAAGCTTTTTGGGCTGTGCTGCTTGCTGTTGTGGCTATGTTGCTTTACTTAGCTTTCCGCTTTGAATTTATATTTGGAGTTGGTGCTGTTGTAGCTTTGGTGCATGACGTTATCTTAACGTTTACTATTGGAGTTACGCTCAATAAGCTCGGAGTGCTGAGTTTAGAAGTAGATCTTACAATTTTGGCCGCGATGCTCACCGTAGTTGGTTATTCTGTAAACGATACTGTGATTATATTTGACCGTATCCGCGAGAATAAAGAGCGGCACAAAGGTATGAATTTCATTAAATTAGCTAATTTAAGTATCAACGAAACGCTTAGCCGTACTGTTAATACAGTTGCAACTACTCTATCAGCGTTGCTTGCTTTGTTCCTCTTTGGCGGGCACGTTCTTCAAGGATTTGCGTTTATAATGATATTAGGTATAATATTAGGTACATATTCTTCGATTTTCATTGCAAGTGCATTTGTCATTTGGTATATGGAAAAAGTTAAGAAAATAGACCTTGAATCTGGCTTTAGAGATGTTATTGGCAGTTCCAAAGCATAAGATTAAATCTAATATTTTTAACAAAAAAAGGCTGCTCTTTTCGGGGCAGCCTTTTAACTTTTATGCAGAATTCTATCCCAAATATTTCATTAGAAACTCTATCTGATTGCGTATCTGCAAGGAAAAGCTAGGCTTTAAGATGTCCTACACCTCGAAGGTGTAGGACATCTGGCGAACAGCTAATAGGCAATAGAAAGGTTTCTATTGCATTATTTGGGTTTATATTATACCTAACTCTTTTCCCACTTCTGCAAAAACTTCCAATATCTTATCTAAATGCTCCTTCTGATGAGTTGCCATATAAGAAGTTCGCATCATACTCATATTTGGCGGCACGCCCGGCGGAATAAATGCGTTTACAAATACCCCGCGGTCAAATAGTTTTCGCCAAAATACAAACGCTTTCTCAGTCTCGCCAACTATCACAGGCACAATTGCAGTTTGGCTTTCGATAATATTCATACCAAGCTGCTTAAATCCTTTTCGCATATAATCGGCGTTTGCTATCAGCTTATCCACAAGTTCAGGCTCTTGCTCTAATATGTCAAGCGCAGCTAAAGTAGCCGCACAAGAAGCCGGAGTTGGGCTAGCGCTAAAAATAATAGCAGGAGAAGTATGTTTTAGGTAGTTAATGACCCGCTCCGGACCTGCAACAAATCCGCCAAGCGAAGCAAAAGTTTTTGAAAACGTGCCCATTATTAAATCAGTGTCTTTAATCACCCCAAAATGGCTTGCAGTGCCGCGCCCGCCTACTCCGATAACTCCGGTTGAGTGGGCGTCATCTACTAAAAATCTAGCGCCATACTTATGAGCTACCCTTATAAGCTCGGGCAGATTGACTATCTCGCCAGTTACGGAAAATACTCCATCGCTAACAATGAACTTGCCCGCACTTTCAGGTATAGAAGCGAGCACCTTTTCCAAATCTTCCATATCATTGTGCTTATACCTCTTAAACTCTGCAAAAGCTCCTTTTGCAAGCATAGCACCATTGACAATGCAAGCGTGATTTTCTTTGTCAGAAATGACGTAATCGCCCTTTTGCACAAGGGTAGAAATTGTGCCGAGTGCGGTCTGGTAGCCCGTGCTGAATAGCAGCACAGCTTCTGTCTCTAAAAATTTAGCTAATCTTGCTTCTAATTCTACGTGTAAATCCAACGTCCCAGTTAAATATCTCGAGCCAGAGCATCCTGTCCCATATTTTTCAATTGCCTTGTTTGCAGCCTCTTTTACTTTCGGGTGGGCAGTAAGTCCGAGATAATTGTTCGAGCCTGCCATAATCATCTTCTTGCCGTAAATCGATACAACAGGTCCTTCATTTTCTTCTATAGCGTGAAAATATGGGTATAATCCCAATGCTTTTACCTCGTCTGCTCTTGTAAAAGAGTAGCATCTTTCAAAAATATCCATTTTATTCCTTTATGTTAATTAATTATATCCTAACTTCTGCACATAAGCAAATATATAAAATAATTCAATATAAAAAAAGCATTGCAACAACTTAATTTTGCGTTGATAAATTTAATGAATATAATACGATTAAGTGTGTTAAATGTTTGCAAAAAAAATATATGTAGGTTAAGTTTTTATAGCATCGACAGCGCCGGGCAATTGCTCAGCTAAATATAGCAAATGAAAATCTACTACCCTTGCCAAGCTCGCTTTCTACCCAAATTTTACCTTTATGCTTATCTATGAACTCTTTGCAGAGTATCAGCCCCAAGCCAGTCCCTGTCTCTTTAGCTGTGCCTGCTGTCGAGTAGCTCTTATCAATTTTAAACATCTGCGATAGCCGCTCTGGACTGATTCCCACCCCGTTATCTTCCACCGAGACTTTGTTTTCTTTTTTGCCGTCTTCTGCAATAGTTTGCTCAAATGAAACGCGTATTTCCCCGCCGGCGTTAGTATATTTGATAGCATTGCTTATCAAATTGCGAACTACAGTATTCAGCATGTTATAGTCCCCGAACACTATGCTATCTGGCTGCACGAGCGATTTTATTGTAATATCCTTATTTTGCGCCGACTTGTTTAGCAAATATATATTATTAAGCACTATTTCATAAATATCAAACTCTATCGGCTCAAAGCTAATTTTACCAGTCTGAGAACGAGACCAATCGAGCAAATTCTCGAGTAGCTTATATGTTTGCTTGGTTGAATCCCTAAAATTTTGCACGTATGATAGCTTTTCTGCATCATCGAGATAAGGGTAATTAGAAATAAACTCTTCAGAAAGGTTCAGCAAAGCAGAAAACGGATTTTTAAGGTCGTGGGCAATGATCGAAAAAAACTTGTCTTTAGTGCTATTTAGCTCTTTTAGCGTATTGTTAATATGTTGCAGCTCAAAATTATGGTCTTCGACAAAAGATTTTCTTTCTTCAAGTGCGGCGTTAGCTAATCTCTTGAGCTTATTGCTATGCCATAAAATAATAGAAATAAAGATGAGCGAAATTACTCCAGCTACAAATGAAAATATCATCACAGATTGCACTTTAGTCTCTTTTTCGAGCATCTTTATTTGATGTTCCTTTTGGGACATATCGAACTGCGATTGGAGGCTATGTACCTGGGCATTGTTGTGAGCATTCAATATGCTGTCTTTATGCGCTACTGATTTTTTATAACACATTAAAGCCATACTATAATCGCCCATATCCGAATAAACTTCACTGATTTTCTCGTATCCATCTTTAACCTGAAGGATTGCGCCAATCTGCTCTGCTAACTTAATCCCCTTCCATAAATGCTCTACCGCTGATTTATTGTTGCCAAGCAAGAAATAAGCTTCGCCCACGTTGATATGTGATCTTGAAGTATAAATAACATCATTATGGGTAGCGTTTATTTGCATGGCTTTTAAGTAATAATCGAGAGCCTTTCTATATTTCCCTGATTTTTTATAAATTCCTCCAATTGAATTATAGGTAATGGCAACGCCTTTCATATCGCCCATTTCTTCGTTCAGTTGCAAAGATTTATTATAATGCTCGAGGGCTAGCTCATAATCACCTAATCCCTCATAAGCTTCGCCTATGTTGTTGAGGTTAATTGCCTCGCCCAACCCATTATATATCTTTTTTGCAGTGGCTAAAGCTTTTTGGAAGTATGACAGCGCAGTTTGGTAGTTTTCGATTGAAAGATAAATGTTTCCGATGCTATTTTCTGCGACGGAGATACCA
>JAKIZN010000281.1 GCA_022708005.1 Bacteroidota bacterium
ACTCCTACGGAGTCGTATAAATCACCATTTCTTCACTACTACAAACATTTGAACCCTTCGGGTTCGTTACAATTTGGCTTTAAGATGTCCTACACCTCGAAGGTGTAGGATATCTAGAGAACAGCGAATGCTCTCACCTGTTACCATATAAGACAGCCCCATCTTAAAACCTAATATTTCTTTACGGATACGCATTCAGTTAAAGTTCCTAATGTCTTATTTGAGTTTATATTTGCATGCCTATAGCTAATACTAAGTTTTTCGCAAAATGTCACTTATCGCACTGACTATTTTGCTTCGTTAATAATACTAACACCAGAGCTTGTGCCAATTCTATCGGCACCCGCTTCTATTAACTCAAGTGCAAATTCCAATGTTTTTATTCCGCCAGATGCTTTTATCTTTACATTGCTGCTGCAATGCTTTCTCATCAATTTAATATCCTCTAATGTCGCTCCGCCGCCTGAAAAGCCAGTGGAAGTTTTGATAAATCCAGCATCTGCTTCCGATACTATTTTGCAGGCTGTTATCTTTTCTTGCTCTGTCAGCAAAGAAGTCTCTATGATAACTTTAAGCGTTTTCTCCGCATCTTTGCATAGCAGAGCTATATCGCTCACTTCCTTTTTCAATTCATCGTATCTGCCAGACTTCAGCCAGCCAATATTGATAACCATATCCAACTCATCTGCTCCAGCCAATAAAGCCAATCCAGCCTCGTAAAATTTAACTTCCGACTTTGTCGCCCCAAGCGGAAAACCTATCACGGTAGCCGTTTTTATCCCACTCGGTCTCAGCAATGGCACGCACCGCTCAATATGGCAAGGATTTACGCAAACGGACGCGAATCCATATTTAATTGCCTCGCTGCACAGATTCAGTATATCCTCTGTGGTGGCGTCTGGCTTCAAAATCGTATGGTCGATATACTTGGCAAGTTCTGCTTTGCTAATACTTTTCATTTAATCACCTATAATTCCATTAAATTTTTTACTGAGTAAATTTTTTATATGCTCCATAAACCATTGCGGAGTGCTCGTAGCGCCTGTAATGCCAATAGATTTATATTGAGCAAGCGATTCAAAATCAACCTCATCGACATCTTCAATAAATATCGTATTTTCATTTGCTTTCTTGCTTATGTCAAATAGGATTTTGCCATTCGATGAATTTTTGCCCGCGACAAATATCACAAAATCATGCGACTCTGCAAAGCTAATCAGTTTATCCTCTCGCCTTGAAACAAATTTGCAAATCGAATTTCTCGTTACAAAATAATCCTTCGCTCTTTCGCTATAAATCTCGGCGAACTTATCTTTTATTTTTTCGGATAGCTTGCAAAAAGTAGGTCTATCCATTGTAGTTTGAGAAAATAGCACCGTTTTCCGTGAGAAATCAATTTTCCCAAATGCTTCTTCTTCACTTTTTATAACGACACATTCGTCGTTGCATACTCCACGCAAACCAATAACTTCCGAATGATTAACTTTCCCAAAAATAACGACTTGCCAGCCGTCTTTGTAAAATTTCTTTACAGAATTTTGCAGCCCTCTGACAAGCGGGCAAGTAGCATCTATGATACTGATATTCTTATCGGCTGCTTCCGAATATGTAGTTGGCGGCTCGCCATGAGCGCGAATAATAACGACAGAATTTTCTGCATCTATTTGCTCAAAATCTTTATGTTCGATAGTTTTTAAGCCACTTTCTTCGAGCCTCTCAGATTCTTTAGGATTGTGTATTATTTGACCAAGCACGTATACTTGCTTGTCCTTGTGTTCTGACAAAGCATTTTCCACCTTGTCAATTGTTTGCACCACTCCCCAGCAAAAGCCAGCCGAGTCATCTATATCTATATCTATTATCATTATCTTTTCTTATTTTTGTTGAACTTATCAATTAGCTTTTTAATGCCATCTTTATGCACCATGAAATTCATCATTTTCAGTTTAAAATAATCTTCATGGTAGAAATAGTAGCCCTTATTTGCTCCATTTCTCGCTCCGCTGCCCGAATCTTTAATCAAGAACCAAGTTGCTCCGTCATGCTCTTTATACCCAACTAAATGAATGCCATGGTCATCTGTTGTTGTATTATTTGAAAATCTAAATTGCCGAGCATAATCATCGATATAAGCCGATGGTATATCATAGCTTGGCACCATTGCCACATCGCTGAACGAAAAATAGCCCGATTCAGAAACATCGCCGCCGATAGACATCGAATAGCCATTCTTTATTGCCTCTTTGGCTGCGGCGACAAAATCTTCAACTGGAACGTTCATATATGTATCGCAACGCCACCAATTATCGGGCACATCGTAGATAGAATTGCTCCAAAAGCCTTCTTGCAGCAGCGACATCACATCGACATAATCATTGACGTTTATTTTGCAAATTTGGGCTAAAAATTCTTTTGGAGTATAGTTTTTGCCTTCAAATGTGAAATTTGTCGGCGGTTCGCCCATATATGAATTTAAGATGGTCTTTACTGTCTGTAGCGCTACTTCCTCGTTCCAAAAGCTATTTTGCTTGATAAATTTCAAATATTGATTAATTTCTTCAAACATTTTGCTATGCGACAGAAATTTTTGATTAGGTTTCAGCGTGGTATAGCTTTCTGCAGGCACGCAACCGTAATTAGTGAATATATGCTTTAGCGCGTTATTTTGCGAGCCTTCGCCAAAACTGGAGTTCCCGCGTTCGCGAATAAATCGTCGAACTTTTTCGATATATTCCCAATATACCGTATACATTTCAGATAGCTTTAGCTTTCTGCCTGTAATTCTAAATATTTCTGCTTCAAAAAATGAAGTCGATGCAAAGCTCCAGC
>JAKIZN010000018.1 GCA_022708005.1 Bacteroidota bacterium
CTTGACGCTTATTACTCACGACTTCACTTGAGCGACATCAGTAACCTAGCGCCCATTTTGCAGCTTCTCAAATTAGACGCCGCGAACTTTACAATGCCCTATAAACACTCAGCATACCAAATTTCAAATAGTTGCGACGAACCATCTTTGGAAACCACAGCTTGTAATACAATTTTATTCGGAGAGAAAATTAAAGGCTACAACACTGATTTCAAAGGATTTGAGCATATTGCAGATAGACTTGCTTTAACGGAAGACAGCAAGGTGCTGCTAATAGGAGCTGGCAATACAGCAATCACAGTTCTTAAAGTGCTGAGTAAATTCAAATGTAAAGTAGACATCATCAATCGTAACATATCAAATATTTATAAGTTACAGAATTTTTATAATAACATCAATAAAGTAAATAACTTAAATATTAGTAAAAATTATGACTTAATTATTAATACTTCGCCTAATTTGGACTTTATTGCTGAAATTATAAATCAGATAGAGGCGACTTCAATAGTTGATTTTAACTACACTAACCCAACTTTATATAAAGCAGTTAAGGCTTACGAAAACTATATAGGTGGCTTAGAATTATTAATTTTGCAGGCACTCCACTCTTTTAGCATATTTTCTGAAAATATATTTGGTAGAAAAGATGTGTTTGCTGGGACTACTGCGAAAGAAATAATAGCCTCTATGGAGAACAAAGCCGCTCGCAAAAAAAACATTGCATTAGTGGGATTTACTGGAGTTGGTAAGTCGTTTATTTCAAAAATATTATCGCAATCACTTAATATGAAATATTATTCTATTGACGATATTATTGAAGCAAAAGCGGGCAAATCTATTAAGGAAATTTTCTATCTATATGGAGAATCACGCTTTAGAGAGTATGAAAGCGAAGTTATTCAAGAAATTCAAGGTGCCAACAACCTTATAATCGACACTGGTGCAGGAATTTGCCAGAATATCGATAACATTAAGCTATTGAAAAATATAGCCTTTAATATCTTTATTATTTCGGATATAGAAAACGTTTGGAATAGAGTTGATAAAGCAAGCAAGCCCGTTGTAGCAAATATGAATTTTAATGACTTTAACAGCCTTTATTTTCATAGGCTTAACAACTATTTTAAATGCTCGGATATGATATTTTACAACAACTACAGAATCGAAGATTCTGCTTCGCAGCTAAAAGAGCAACTAGTAAGCTATTTATGCTAATTATGCCGCAAAATATAGACTTATCTATAGTCGCTCCCGCTTCAAAAAGTGAGAGCTTGAGAGCTATGCTTATCGCCCTGCTAAATAAGAAGGAAACTATATTAACTAATTTATCTAACTCAAGTGATGCAAAGGCTTTACTTAATATTTTAAAAAACTATAAGCAGGTCGAAATCAGCGGGAATACGCTCACCGTCCGCAGTGCTGATCTGCCGACTGAATGCGAATTTCCTTGCGGCGAATCTGCCTTTTTAGCTCGGGCATTTGCAGGCATATCACCATTTTACTTTAACTCAGCTAAAATTACCTCACAAGGCTCGCTTTCCCACCGCAACGTTAGCGATATATTCGAGTTTTGCAAGTTGAATAGAATCGCTTTTGAAGGAAAAGCTCCGCACCTGCCGATGCGCATTAATGGCAAATACATGCAAAATATGATACTTGTAAATAGCGACAGTTCATCTCAAATTTTATCGGGAGTTTTGATTGGAAATGCTTTTGCCGACACTCCGCTCTGTATCGCCTCTGAACGCCCTGCCAGCAAAGGATATGTTGAACTCACTTTGTCTATGCTCAAAAATTTAGGTGTAAGCTATAACTATTTTGAAAATCAATATACTATCACAAACAACTTGACAAATAAATCAAGCGAAATCGACATAAGCGGCGATTGGAGTGGCGCTGCTTTTATGCTTGTGGCTGCGTCAATTGCAGGAAAAGTTAAGCTAAAGGGACTGAAAAAAAATTCAATGCAGCCCGACGAAATTATTCTTAAATTTCTCAAGCAATTGAACATAAACATCAATGAAAACAATGATATAGCTGACGGCTATACAGTTACTTGCGAAAAATCAAAGATAAGAGCATTTGAGTTCGACGCGAGCGGCTGCCCAGACTTAATTCCACCGCTCGTTGCTCTTGCAGCAAATGCGAGCGGCTCATCTATTATTTACGGTGCTAACCGCTTAATAAATAAAGAGAGTAATAGGAAACTTGCACTGTGTAGCGAGTTTAGCAAAATAGGTGGGCAAGTAGCTGCTGATGGCGATAAATTGCTTATAAAAGGAGGCGAAATAATTGGCGGAGAGGTGGATTCCCATAATGACCATAGGATAGCGATGGCTCTATCAGTTGCAGGGCTCGCAGCCAAAAATGCTGTAAAAATCAATAATTACCAAGCAGTTGCAAAGTCTTATCCCAACTTTTTCAAAGATTTGCTAAATAAGTAATTTTGGAATTATCCACAGCTTGCGCCCGTGATGCACTAAAATCTCTTTCAACTCTCTATAAAACTCGCTACCCTTGCGACGATTCTTAGATAGTAGGTTAATATTTATTTTCTCAAAAGTAAAAAAAATCAAAAAAATTATGTAAATTTCATTAACTTTGTAAATATCAAAAACTGCAATTAGATTTGTTTATAAGTTTAAGGGAGATTACCTCAATGTCAAAAGAGTCAAAGTCGCAATCAACAACTGAAAAGTATGTCTATTATTTTGGCGGTGGGAAAGCAGAAGGCGATGCCGATATGAAGAATCTGCTCGGCGGAAAGGGCGCTAACCTTGCTGAAATGGTAAATTTAGGGCTTCCCGTGCCTGCTGGGCTAACGATTACAACTGATGTGTGCACTTTTTATTATGATAACGACCGCACCTATCCAGAGTCGTTGCACAGAGAAGTTGAAGTGGCTATCGAAAAACTTGAAAAAGAAATGGGTGCAAAGTTTGCAGACCCGAAGAACCCTTTGCTTGTCTCTGTCCGCTCCGGCTCACGCGCTTCGATGCCCGGCATGATGGATACGATTTTGAATTTAGGTTTAAATGATGTAACAGTTCAAGGATTGATTGAAAAATCTGGCAATCCACGATTTGCTTACGATTCTTACCGCAGATTTGTTGCTATGTATGGCGATGTAGTGCTTGATTTAAAGCCACAGAGCAAAGATGAAGAAGACCCATTTGAAGTCATTTTAGACAAAAAGAAACAAGAAAAAGGCGCCAAACAAGATGTAGATTTAACTGCTGAGGACTTAAAAGAGCTTGTTGCAGAGTTCAAGCAAGCTATAAAAGAAAGGACTGGCAAAGATTTCCCAGAAGATCCCAAAGAGCAACTTTGGGGAGCTATTGGCGCTGTATTCAATTCTTGGATGAACAATCGTGCTATCGTGTATAGAAAACTAAACGGTATTCCAGAATCTTGGGGAACTGCTGTTAATGTTCAAGCAATGGTATTTGGCAATATGGGCGATGATTCTGGCACTGGGGTTGCATTTACTCGCGATGCTGCTACTGGCGAAAACTATTTCTATGGCGAGTTTTTGATGAATGCACAAGGCGAAGACGTCGTTGCAGGCATACGCACGCCTCAAAATATTGAATTGCTAAAAGATATAGATGCCAATTCTTATAATGAACTTGAAAAAATTCGCAAAGCGTTGGAAAATCATTATCGCGATATGTTAGATATTGAATTTACCATACAAAATAAAAAGTTGTATATGCTTCAATGCCGCGTGGGCAAAAGAACGGCTATGGCAGCTATAAAAATTGCTGTGGATATGGTTAACGAAAAGCTTATTGAACCAAAAGAGGCTTTGTTGCGGATTGACCCAGACCAATTGAACCAATTGCTGCGTCCTGTTTTCGACTTGAATGCTAAATCTAAAGCCCTCAAAGAAGGTAAATTGCTCGCAAAGGGCTTAAATGCAGGTCCGGGAGCGGCAAGCGGTATTGTGATGTTCAATGCTGAAGATGCAGTTACTGCTGCGAAAAAAGGCGAAAAAGTCATATTAGTCAGAATTGAGACTTCGCCTGAAGATATTTCTGGAATGGACGCTTCCGAAGGTATTTTGACTGCTCGCGGGGGTATGACTTCGCATGCGGCGTTAGTCGCTCGCCAAATGGGTAAAGTGTGCGTAGCTGGCTGCGGCGAATTAGTCATTGACTACAAAGCTCGAACTATGAAAGTCGAAGGAAAAGATTTATCGATAAAAGAAGGCGATTGGATTTCAATTGACGGCTCTACTCGCGAAGTTATACTTGGCAATATCCCGACCAAACCAAGCGAAGTAATTGAAGTGTTGGTAACTAAAACTTTGAAGCCGGAAGATGCTCCAATTTACCAAATGTACAATCAAATTATGACTTGGGCAGATAAATATCGCACTATGGGCGTCCGCACTAATGCAGACCAACCAGATCAAGCAGCAAATGCAATCGCTTTCGGAGCTGCGGGAATTGGGCTTTGCAGAACAGAGCACATGTTCTTTGGCGAAGGAAAAATTGGTCCGATGAGGGAAATGATTCTTTCGGACAGCGTTGAAAATAGGCGTAAAGCTCTTGCAAAATTATTGCCATTCCAGCGACAAGACTTTGAAGGAATATTCGAAGCGATGGACGGGCATCCGGTAACTATTCGCACAATTGACCCGCCATTGCACGAGTTCTTGCCTCATGATGAAGCTGGACAAAAGCAAATTGCTGACGAAATGGGCATTTCTTACGGCAAAGTTAAAGAAAGAGTGGAAGCATTGCACGAGTTCAATCCAATGCTTGGATTCCGTGGCTGCCGCTTAGGGCTTATATATCCAGAAATTACCGAAATGCAAGCTCGAGCTATTTTTGAGGCAACAGTAAATGTGATAAAAAAAGGCAAAAAAGTCATGCCAGAGGTGATGATACCACTTGTTGGACACGTTAAAGAGTTAAAGCATCAAGAAGAGCTTGTTCGCAAAGTAGCTACCGCTGTAATGGAAGAAACTGGCACTAAGTTCGATTACTTGGTTGGCACGATGATTGAAATTCCTCGCGGAGCTATCACTGCTCGCGAAATCGCAGAGGTTGCAGAATTTTTCTCGTTCGGAACAAATGACTTAACCCAAACGACACTCGGTTTGAGCCGCGACGATGCTGGTAGATTCTTGCCAGAATACGTCAGCCGTGATATTTACCAAGTCGATCCATTCGTATCGGTAGACCAAACAGGCGTCGGATTTTTGATGAAACACGCAGTTGCAGAAGGCAAGATTTCTCGCCCGAATATCAAGCTTGGTATATGCGGCGAGCACGGTGGCGACCCTGCTTCAGTTGAATTCTGCCACTCTATTGGACTGAATTATGTATCTTGCTCGCCTTTCCGTGTGCCTATCGCAAGATTGGCTGCTGCTCGCGCTGCAATTAAAGACGGATCAGCAAAATAAGGCTAGCAACGAACTAACTGCTTGATTGCAAAAGAGGCTGTAACATTTATGATACAGCCTCTTAATTTTAATAGCATTAAGAACTCTAACTGACTGCTTATCTGTAAGAAAATATTTAGCTTTAAGATGTCCTACACCTCAAAGGTGTAGGACATCTGGAAAAACAGCTAACAGGCAATGGAAAAATTTCTATTGCATTATTTATGTCTACGCTAGCACACTGGTTTTTGATGATAATGCGTGTGCAATAAATGATGCGAAGTTTCGCTCAACGGCTTTCCAAGGAATCGCTCATAAAGCCTTTGAATATCTGGATTTTCATGGGATTTTCTTAATTGCTTGCCTTCGTCTTCAGCGTAAATAGCTGCAATGCGCTTCAGTCGAACAGAATCATCTGTATGACGCGGCTGCCCACCGCCGCCTATGCAGCCGCCGGGGCAAGTCATCACTTCGATAAAGTGAAACTCTTCGCCATTTTCAATCGCTTGGAATATTTTGCGGCTATTGCCCAATCCGTGAGCTACTCCAGCTTTTAATTCGACTCCTTCTAAAAATGACCATTCTGGAAGTGTGCCTTCGATTTTCAAAGATGCCCGCTTGACACCGTCGAGCCCCATAATTGCATCAATGTGCAAGTTTTCGGTGGGTAGCTCCCTGCCAGTTACTATCTCATATACAGTGCGAATTGCAGCTTCCATTACCCCGCCGGTGTTTGCAAAAATATCGGCAGCGCCAGATGATAAACCAAGCGGAGAATCCATTTTTGAGTCTGGCAGAGATTTAAAATCAATACCAGCTTGCTTTATCATTTTGCCAAGCTCGCGCGTAGTAAGCACGTAGTCTACATCTTGAATACCGCTTGAGTTCATTTCATCTCGTTGGCATTCATATTTTTTCGCAGTGCAGGGCATTATCGAAACTACTACAATTTCATCAATATCTTTGCACATCATTTCAGCATAATAGCTTTTTGCCAAAGCGCCAAACATTTGCTGTGGCGATTTGCAGCTAGATAGATTATCTAAATATTCCGGATAGAAGTATTCGGTAAAATTAATCCAGCCGGGCGAACAACTCGTAAATTGTGGCAAAGCTACTTTTTTGCCTTCCACTATCTTTTCTTTCAATCGGACAAGCAACTCAGTGCCTTCTTCTATAATTGTCAAATCGGCTGCAAAATTCGTATCGAAAACTTTGTCAAATCCGAGCTGTCTGAGCGCTGTAACCATTTTTCCAGTAACCAAGGTGCCTGGCTCGTACCCAAAGCATTCTCCCAACGCAGCGCGAATGGCTGGAGCAGTTTGTACTACCACCAATTTATTGGGATCATCAAGAGCCTTCCAAACGTCATCGATATGGCTACGTTCAGTTATTGCACCAACAGGGCAAACTGCAACGCATTGCCCGCACTGCACGCAAGCAACGGTATCCAAATCGAGCATAAACGCTGGACCAATCACTGAATCAAATCCTCTGCCTTGCGGGAACAAAGCTCCAACGCTTTGAATTTCGTTACAAGCAGCGACGCAGCGACGGCACTTAATGCACTTCCCATTATCGCGAATAAGCGCTGGAGTGGTTTTGTCTATGTGCTGCCTTGCAGTTTCTCCGATTAGCCCAATTTCTTCTATGCCCATCTGGTATGCTAATGATTGCAATTCGCAATCGTTATTTCTGTCGCAAGTTTTGCACTCGCCATTATGCTCGGATAAGAGTAGCTCTACCACTGTTTTTCTGGCATCTCTCACTCTTTTGCTATTAGTATAAACTTTCATTCCTTCGCTAACGGGAGTAGCGCAGGAAGCCACAAGCGTGCGAGCACCCTCAACTTCTACAACGCAAACTCTGCAAGCGCCAATTGCTTCACGACCCTCGAAATTGCACAAAGTTGGGATATTGACGCCTATTTTCTTCGCGGCTTCGAGCAATGTTGTTCCTTCTGGAACTTCAATTTTTAAATTATTTATTGTTAAAGAAATCATCTTTTTTATTCTCCTGAAATATTAATGACCATAATCACATCTTAAGCAGCGTTTTGCTTGGCGAACAGCCTCTGCTTCAGTCCAAGTTTGCTCGACCTCGCAGAAGTTATTCCTTCTTCTTTCGACTGATAAGAGTGGCATTTTTGCCCTTGTATAAGGAACTGGCTCGGCGTCTGGATCAAATAAAGTATCGTTCGGCTTTTCCTCTCTCCAGAAAGCGTGGTTTGCGCCAGTAAGGTATTCGTCGATGCCGACTGCTGCCCGCTCGCCTGCCGCTATCGCCTCGATTACTGTTCTATCAGAATTTCCGACTACGGCAACATCGCCTCCAGCAAACAGCCATGGTATGGAAGTTTGATGAGTAATTGGGTCGACAACGATATTTTCTTTATTCTTCATTTTAAGCTTTATTTTTTCAAATATTTCAGGATTCTCTATACTTTGCCCGACAGCTAATATTACTTGGTCGCAATCAATGGTAAATACTTTATCCTCTTTTATTGGACGGCGGCGCCCTGACCTATCAAATTCGCCAAGTTTCATTGGGGTGCATTTTATGCCCGTAACTTTGCCGTCTTCCGAAACAATTTCTTCTGGATTGGTGAGCGGAAGAAGTTCTATTCCTTCTTGCAAAGCTTCGTCAATTTCTTCAACGTAAGCTGGCATCTCATCTTGCCCACGACGGTAAACAATCGATACTTTTTCTGCACCCAAGCGAATTGCTGAACGAGCCGAATCGAACGCTGCATTTCCACCTCCGACGACGACCACATTTTTCCCAACTGGAACAGAGCCTCGCAGGTTATATGTTCTGAGAAATTCCATAGCAGTTGTTACTCCTTTTGCATCAGAGCCTTTTGTATCGATATGGACGCTGTCAGCGTTGCCAATAGCCAAAAATACTGCTTTGTAATTATCTTCAATTAAGTCCGATAGCGAAAAATCAACGCCTAATTTTTGATTAGTATGAATATCAACTCCAAGCCCTTCAATCATACGGATTTCCCTTGCAAGCGTTTCTCTCGGCAACCTATATGCAGGTATGGTTTGCACAAGCATACCGCCCGGACGCGGCTCTGATTCAAATACATCTGGTCTATAGCCTAATCGAGCAAGAAAATATGCAGCAGAAAGTCCCGCAGGACCTGCTCCAATTATCGCAATTTTTGTCTTAGCGTTCTTCTCATTTTCACGTACTTCAGGCACTTGGACTGTGATTTCTTGGTCAACCATAAATCGCTTTAATGCTCTAATAGAAACAGATTCATCAAGCGTAGCTCGTCGGCATTTGTCTTCGCAAGTATGGAAACACACTCGAGCGCAAACTGCGGCAAACGGATTACGTTCTCTATGCAACTTTAACGCTTCTGCATATCGCCTTTCTCCAATTAGAGATACAAACCCGGGCACATCAACTCCCGCAGGGCAAGCACTTTGGCACGGAGCGCGGACTAATCCGCGGCATACGCCAGCTTCGCAATGCTTTTTAGCGATATGCGCTTCATACTCATGTCGAAAATGTCGTATAGTCGAAAGAACTGGATTGGGAGCAGTTTGCCCAAGCCCGCAGAGCGAAGTATCTATTATTTGATGACCTAACTCTATCAAAGTTTCAATATCACCTTCGACGCCTTTGCCATCGCAAATTCTTTCTAATATTTCAAGCATACGCTTTGTGCCAACTCGGCATGGCACACATTTGCCACACGATTCTTCTTGCACAAATTCGAGGAAAAATCTTGCAACGTCAACCATACATGCGTCTTCGTCCATTACGACTAATCCGCCAGATCCCATAATAGCACCGAGTTCATTAAGAGAGCTGTAGTCTAATGGAACGTTCAAATTCTGCTTTGGAATGCATCCACCGGAAGGTCCGCCAATTTGAGCTGCTTTAAACTTTTTATCATTAGGGATGCCGTTTCCAATATCATATATCAGCTCGCCCAGCGAAGTTCCAATTGGCACTTCAACCAAGCCAGAATTATTGATTGCGCCCGCCAGAGCAAATACTTTTGTGCCTTTGCTGCTTTCTGTGCCAAACGAAGCGAACCAATCGCCACCTTTGAGCATAATAGCTGGAACATTCGCGTAAGTTTCAACATTGTTTAGCACAGACGGCTTGCCCCATAGCCCCTTTTCAGCAGGAAATGGTGGGCGTGGGCGAGGTTCGCCGCGCTTGCCTTCAATAGAATTGATAAGAGCTGTTTCCTCGCCACATACAAATGCGCCAGACCCCATTCTAATTTCAAGGTCGAAAGAGAAGTTGCTACCGAAAATATTTTCGCCTAATATGCCGCATTCTCTTGCCCTATTAATTGCTACCTGCAATCGCTCTACAGCAAGCGGATATTCTGCTCTAACGTAAACGTAACCTTGGCTTGCTCCAACGGCGTATGCTCCGATAGCCATACCTTCAACAATGCTATGCGGATCGCCTTCAAGAACAGACCTATCCATAAACGCTCCGGGATCGCCTTCGTCTGCATTGCAAAGCATATATTTTGCATCGCTCTTAGTTTTTTGTGCAAACGACCATTTCATCCAAGTAGGGAATCCAGCTCCACCGCGACCGCGAAGCCCGGACTTTTTCATTTCATTAATGACGTATTCAGGGCTATGCTCCGAAACAATTCGAGCTAAAGCCAAATAGCCGTCGCGAGCTATATATTCTTCTATTGATAGTGGGTCTATTTCGCCACAGTTGCGTAGAACTATTTTCGTTTGGCGTCTGAAGAAATCAATATCGGTAATCACTGGAATTGGTTTTTCGGTAGCTTCATCTTTCCAGCATAATCTTTCTAAAATTTCGCCACCGAGCAAATGCTTTTCAACTATATCTTTAGCGTCTTCTGTGGATACTCCTTGATAAAAAATCTTATCTTTAGCAGTAACGACCACAGGACCACGCGAGCATGGACCTAAGCAGCCAGTTTCGACTACTTTTACTTTATCGTCGATATTATGCTCCCTAAGCTCCTTGCAAATAGCCGCTTTAACCATAAGCGAGCCAGAAGCAATGCAACCGCCGCCGGCACATACTAATATTTTATCAGCGATTTCATTTCCAATTTTTAAATTTTCGTTACGCACAGCATCGCCAATGGCTTGCAAGTCATTGATTGTCTTAATTTTATCAGCTTTCATCATCCTGCTTTCTCCTTGATTTTTGTCAATTCTAAATCGCGATAAAATTCAATCAATTCCTTTACTTTCTCGGCTTTCACTCTTTGGTGTATATCATCATTAACCATTAAAACAGGCGCTAGCCCGCAAGCACCGAAGCATCGCCCTATATCAAGCGAAAACAGCCCATCGCCTGTAGTTCCGCCGACTCCTATTTCTAGCTCTTTTTGCAATGATGATAATACTTCTTTGCCGCCACGCACATAGCAGGCAGTGCCGAGGCAAACTCTAACCATGTATTTGCCACGCGGCACAGTGGAGAAGAAGGAATAGAAACTGATAACACCAGTAACTTCGCTATAAGCAATAGAGAGTTTTTTACTTATTAGCTTAATAGCGGATTTTGGGAGATAGCCAAATAGCTTTTGAGCAATTTGTAGAGCTGGAATCAGCCCGCCGGGCTTTCCAACGTAATCATCAAGTATGCCATCGAGTTGCAGCAAAAGATCTTCTTCTGTAACTTCTTGGCATCCAAGGCATTTTTCTTGGGACATAAATAACTATCCTTTAAATTGGGAAGAAAATAGTTTATTCTAATTATAATAATTTCAATGAACTTAAGTGGCGTCTAAACAATTAATAGATAATCATCATATTTTGCATTTTTACCACTTATCAATAATAATTTCTCAAAATTTATTAAAGAATTATTTCTCTAATGTCAAACTTAACTACAATCAGCTATATTAGCAAATAAAAAGCAAACTATTTTTCCCAAAAACTGCGTAAAATCTAACATTTAATCAAATGTTAATTGCAAATTAATTGTTTATACGCAACTAAAAATCGTAATTCGTTGATTTATAAGCATATTAAAAAGCTAAATATTTCTCGAATTATTATACAGCAATAATTTAACTTAACCTAACTTTAAAATGTTAAATTATCCTAAATAATACAGTAGAAATTCTAAATGAATGCGTATCCGCAAGGAAATATTTGACTTTAAGATGTCCTACACCTCGAAGGTGTAGGACATCTGGGGAATAGCGGGTAGACAATGGAAAAGTTTCTATTGAATTATTTGAGTTTAATCCCGTAATCGTCTTCAAGACAAATAATGCACTATAAAAATATTTTCTATTGAATTATTTGGAAATATAATTATCCTGCTCAAAAAGTTAAAAATATTTGCTATTTTTGTATGTTTTTTTAAGAGATAGATTGCAAAAAAGTATAATATATGGGATAAAAAATGGATTCACGTTACAAATCATACTTAAGCATCGAGAAATTGCACGAGTTCGTTGGGCAAACAGTAACCTTGCGCGGTTGGACGCATAATAGGACTGGCAAAGGAAAGCTAAATTTTATTATCTTGCGAGACGGAACTGGAATAGTTCAATGCGTTGTTTTTAAACCGAATGTCAGTGAAGAAGTTTTTGAAAATGCTAACAAATTAACGCAAGAATCTTCGATTGCAGTTACTGGCACTGTGCGAGCAGAAGAGCGTGCTCCGGGCGGCTTTGAAATTGATGTTATTGACTTGAAAATATATCAGCTTGCTAGTGATTATCCAATTACTCCTAAGGATCACGGCGACGCGTTTTTAATGGAAAATAGGCATTTATGGCTGCGTTCTTCGCGGCAGAATGCTGTAATGAGAGTAAGAGCTGCCGTCATCAAAGCTATTCGCGACTTCTTCGATGGGAACGGCTTTAAGTTGATGGATTCACCACTTTTAACGCCGAACGCTTGCGAAGGAACTTCAACTTTATTTGAAACAGAATATTTCGACTTGGGCAAAGCTTACTTGTCGCAGTCTGGGCAGTTGTATGCTGAAGCGTCTGCTATGGCTCTTGGCAGAGTTTATACATTTGGTCCAACTTTTCGAGCAGAACGCTCAAAAACTCGCAAGCATTTAACTGAATTTTGGATGGTAGAGCCAGAAATGGCTTTCTTCGACCTAAATGACGATATGGACTTAGCCGAAGATATGGTAGAATACATCGTTAAATATTGCTTGAAAAATTGTCAAAAAGAGCTCGCAATATTAGAAAGAGATACCACAAAACTCGAAAAAGTAGTTAGACCGTTTCATAGAATGAGCTACACTGAAGCTGTAGATTGGCTAGACAAAAATAATGTGCCTTTAATCAAAAAGATTGATGGCAAAGATGTTGAGTTCCCATTCCCTTGGGGCGAAGATTTCGGCTCTGTGCAAGAAGAAGCTATTATGGAGCAATTCGATAAGCCTTGCATCATTCATAGATACCCTACCGAAGTCAAAGCTTTTTATATGAAGCGAGACCCTGAGAACGAAAAAGTTGTACTGGCTATGGATATGTTAGGACCTGAGAAAGCCGGCGAATTAATCGGTGGCAGCCAAAGAGAAGATGATTATGAGGCGCTTTATAGGCGAATTGTTGAGCACAATTTGCCCGTCGAAGCATTTCAATGGTACTTAGATTTGAGAAAATTTGGATCGGTGCCGCATAGCGGGTTTGGACTTGGCATAGAAAGAACAGTTAAATGGATAACGGGGGTTGCCCATATCCGCGAGGTGATTCCATTCC
>JAKIZN010000282.1 GCA_022708005.1 Bacteroidota bacterium
CCGCCATTTCAATATAATCTAAATAATCTGCACCGGGCTTATAAGTAATTAATCCCGGATTAACCACTCTGCCTTGCACATTCACAAAGTTTTTAGCCGATGGCACAATTATCGAATCCCTATGGTGCAATAAAAAATTATCGCTAACCGAAGGGTCTTTCATAACTTTTTGAAAATCAACGGACACCACGCCTCTTTTCTCGGATTTCCTTGATTGATAATATCTTGATTCGCTTTCCGACATTTCAGAAGGCAATATTCTGCTTAGCCTATCCATTTCCTCATCTGGCTTATCGAGTTCGCTTTGGCGGATATACTCAATAAACTCAACTGCTGCATCGCTTGTAAAGCCACCGGCTCGATTAATTAAATCATAAACTCGCTCTTTTTTCTCATCTATTGCATGATATCCGGGTAAATTTACCTCACCTTTGATTACAACATATTCGAGCTTATTCCAATTCGGAGTTTTTCTGAAAAACACTCTATCGCCAGACTTTAATGGAAAATCAGTTTTAAATTCTACTTTATTTATATCCTGATTTTTCAAAAATGTTAAATCCAGAAACTTTTGTTCTATTCGCGTATCGCTTATGGAGACGTATTCCACAGAGTCCAAGAAAGCGGATTCGTTAATGCTTAGCCCGAACCGCACAAGAGTAGAAAGCGAATCGCCCTCGACAAATTCAAAGAAGCCCGGCGATGCAACGTCGCCATATAGCCCGATTACAGATTTGTCGTTGCTGGGTGGAACTATAATTTTATCGCCGCCGAGCAAAAACGGGTTAGCCTCTTCAATGCCCAGCAGGTGATATTTGAGCAAATCCACCTTTATCAGCGATTGGTCTTTGCCTCGCAGAACGTATATTTTTCTTAACGAAGCGTCTGGCTTCAGCCCTCCAGCTTTATCGATAGCTTCAGAAACTCTATCAGCAGCAGTAGCAGGAAAAATGCCAGAGCGTCCCACCGAACCGCTTACTGTAACTTTGAACCGTCTAAGGTTTTTTAGCACAACGCTTACCTCATTTGGAGTAAGCACTCTTTTTATCATGCTTTCGATTTCATTAGTAGCTTCCGTCAAGGTTTTGCCTTTTAGCAACACTTTGCCAACATTCGGGATAAGCATCGAGCCGTCGGGCGAAACTCTTATGTCGAACTGTTTAGAGCGAGCTGCGATAATGGCAATAGTAAACTCGTCGCCCTGCCCGACGATATATTTATCGGGTTCGATTTCCTTTTCGAGCAGGTTCGCAGCTTCTTTTCGCGAAGTGGCTGCAATTTCTTGCGATAGCGTATCAATATAATCTTTCTGCGAACCTGTTATGATTTTATAATCAATCTGCGAGTAGCTTTTAGCAGTAGATAGCAGAGCCAAAATCAACAGGATTTTCAGAGTTTTTGCCATAGTAATTATAATGGTCTAATATTATTAATCTGCAAAAATATAAAAAAAAATCATAATATTATAACTAATAATAAGTTTGAGCGGTTTTAGCAATTGGCGAAAGAAGTTACAGGGCTTTATAGCAAATAATTCATTAGAAAGTCTAGCTGACTGAAAATATTTGGCTTTAAGATGTCCTACACCTTGAAGGTGTAGGACATCTGGGGAACAGCTAATAGGCAATGGGAAAGTTTCTATTGAATTATTTGGAGTTAATTGCCGTTTAAGTGTTCGGCGCACTCGTTATGCTGCGTACTATATGGCTTGCATTCATTATTGCTCGCTTCAAATAAATTTGCCACTTTATATGCTTTTTTCTCCTGCGAAAAACTTTTTAATGGCGTTGCAATCCCAATATTCTTTTGCAGCATTATTGGCTGTTTATCTATCTCTTCTGCTTTAGATGGAATGTAGTAATAATTTTTTAGAGTTTCCCAATCCGAGTCTCTTATTGTTACAACGCTATCAAGATAAAAACTTACCCAGCAATTACCGATTTTTGAGTTTGCTTCTTCCTGCGATAGCTTGTTTTCTGTTATTTCGATATACTGCTCGTCAAGTTCAAAACCGATATAATTTCTGCCTAATCGCTTCGCAGCTAATGCCGTTGTCCCAGTTCCACTAAAAGGATCTAAAACGGTATCTCCTTCGTCAGTTGTCATTAGTATTAGCCGCTCTAATAGGTGTAAAGGCAATTGGCACGGATGGTTATCTCTATATTTATTGTGCTTCATTCTATGAATATCAGTCCATACATCAGAAACTAAAGGACCGAAAGGATGCAGCAAGCCTTTTTTTTTCCGCCATAATCTTTTACTAAATAAGTTGATTTTCTTTCTCGTTTGTGCGGATAGCGAACTTCATAAAATTTTAGCTCTTTGGCATTTTTTGCATAGAACAAAATTCCGTAATGCCCGGGCTGCAAGGTTTTGCCCATCGGCGCAGTCGGCGCATCCCAGCTTATCCAATGTTTAAAATCTGCAATTGTATTCAAGTAGGCTGCATAATAGGTTAGCCATTTAGGAATATTGTGCACAAAAATTGAGCCTGTTGGCTTGGTAACTCGCACCATTTCAGAAATCCACAGCTTGCACCATTTGATGTACTTTTGCAGTTGCAAACTGTCTTTGTATGAGTTATAGCCTTTCTTTAAGTTGAAGGGTGGATCGGCGAACGTCATATCAATTGAATTATCCGGAATATTTTTGAATAACTCTAAGCAGTCGCCTTGCAATATCCTATTCTTATAATTTTCGATCATTTTATTTCTTTTTTAATCATTTTCTTAAATCGCTCAATCTCATCTTTATGAAATGTAAAAACATCATCGTATGCCGCGACTATTCTCAATAAATCACATTTGCGAACATAAC
>JAKIZN010000283.1 GCA_022708005.1 Bacteroidota bacterium
ATATCTGTTCCTTAATTTGTGGGTTCTAATAGTAATCTGATTGTTTCGAGCAGCTCGCCAATTTGCGGCTTAGTAAGCTGTGCGTTAGCGCCGACTGAATGCCCTTTGTGCAAAACTTCTTCGGAGATAATCGACGAAAAAATAATCACAGGAAGCGATTTTAAGTAAGGGTCATCTTTGATATTTTTAGTTAAGGAATAGCCGTCCATCATGGGCATTTCTATGTCGGTAATCACAACATTGCAAATGTCAGACAGCTTCTCGCCTGCTGCTACTCTGGCAGAAATACTTTTCAGATGTTCCCACGCATCGCTGCCGTTATTGAACGAATTGATTTCAAAGCCCGCAGCGTTCAATCTATCGCTTATCATTCGGCGAATTGTAACTGAGTCTTCTGCAGTGATAGCTTTTGGCTTAGAGTAAAATTCGCTAACAGGTTTGTTCATATCGATGGCGCAAGAAGGGTCGATGTCGGCAATGATTTTCTCGATGTCGAGCATTAGTATCGTCTTTTCAGCAAGGTGGATAATACCAACGATAGAAGACTTTTCGGAATCGAAATCTTGCATAGATTCTGGCGAAGTGATGTTTGCCCATGATATACGATGAATTCTGCTAACGTCATTTACTATTAGCCCAACCCTGATTTTGTTGAACTCGGTTATTATCATCTTGCTATTTTGCTGCTCTATCTCGTCGCAGTATAAGTATTTTCGCAGGTCAAGCGCCGGAATAATCGAGCCTCGAAGTGCAAAAACTCCATATACGACAGTTGGCAGATTTGGCATTTTCGTTAGTTTGGGCATTCTAATTATTTCCCGAACTTTTGCAACATTTACTCCGAAAGATTGGGACTTCTCGCTATTAGAACCGTCATTATATTTAATGACAAATTCTACAACTTCAAGCTCGTTTGTTCCGGATTCTAGTAATATGTTTGTATTGGCACTCATTTTTGCCTCTAATAGTTTATGTTTTGCAAATTTATTTTATTTATGCGAATAATACAATAATAAAAATAGCTAATTATATTTTAATGCAAAGTATTTTTTTATAATTCAATCCAAATAATGCAATAGAAACTTTCCCATTGTCTATTCGCTGTTCTCCAGATGTCCTACAGCTCGAAGGTGTAGGACATCTTAAAACCTAACATTTTCTTACAGATACACAGTCAGTTATAGTTCCTAATGAATTATTTGAGTTCAATCAATTGTCTTTTTGAAATATAAATTGTCTGCTTTTGTCTATATCGACAAAAATTTTATTCCCTGAAGTAAATTCGCCCGAGAGAAGTTTAATAGCTAAAGCATCGGTTATATTTTTTTGAATGACTCGCTTCAGTGGGCGAGCACCAAATTGCATGTCATAGCCAAGTTCTGTAAGTCTAAGAAGAGCATCATCGCTTATTTCAAAGTCAAGTCCATTTGCCTTTAGTTTATTCGATAAGTTTTTGAGCTGTAGCTTAGCAATTTTTTGAATATCGTCTTGCGATAGCGGATTGAACATTACAACCTCATCTATGCGATTAAGAAATTCTGGGCGAAGGCTTTTTTTGAGCAGTTCGATTACTTTAATTCGCATTTGTGCAAGCGTTGCTTCGCGATTGCCTGCGCTCATATCGAGCAACTTGCTTTGTATGATTTCGGTGCCTAAGTTCGACGTCATTATAATAATAGTATTTTTAAAGTTTACCGTTCTGCCTTTGCTATCGGTAAGTCTGCCATCATCAAGGACTTGCAGCAGTACGTTGAACACATCAGAGTTTGCTTTTTCGATTTCGTCAAGCAGCACTACAGAATACGGTCTGTGGCGTACTGCTTCGGTGAGCTGTCCTCCTTCTTCATAGCCAACGTATCCGGGCGGAGCGCCGATAAGTCTCGACACAGAAAATTTTTCCATGTATTCGCTCATATCGATGCGAATCATTGCGTTTTCGTCATCGAATAAAAATTCTGCTAAAGCTCGTGCAGTCTCGGTTTTTCCGACGCCAGTAGTGCCGAGAAAGATAAATGAGCCGATTGGTTTATTAGCGTCCTGCAATCCCGAGCGTGAGCGGCGAATAGCGTTCGCCACTGCCGATAGTGCTTCGTCTTGGCTTATAACTCGCTGGCTTATTCTTTCTTCTATTTTCAGCAATTTCAGCCTTTCCGTTTCCATCATCTTTTGCACTGGGATACCTGTCGATTTAGAAATAACTTCGGCAATATCTTCGGAAGTTACTTCTTCTTTGAGCATTTTTTTATCTTTTTGAAGTTCGGCTAATTTTTCATTGGTCGCTTGTAGCTTTTTATCTAATTCATGGAGCTTGCCATATCGCAGTTCTGCCACTCCACCCAGCTCGCCCTTGCGTTCCAGCTCTTCAGCTCGAAATTTCACGTTTTCTATTTCGGCTTTGATTGAGCGAATTTCTGTAATTAGCGATTTCTCGCCGCGCCAGCGCTTTTGCAAATCAAACTGAAGTTGCTTTAACTCTTGCAGCTCGGACTCAATTTCTTGTAGTCTTTGCTTTGTTGCATCTTTTGTTGCCATATTTTATAACCTTAAAATTTATATTTATTGAACGAACAGCAAATTGAAATATTGAACCCAAATAATGCATTAGGAACTCTATCTGATTGCGTATCTGCAAGGAAAGGTTTGGTTTTAAGATGTCCTACACCTCGAAGGTGTAGGACATCTGGGAAACGCTGACGTTCGCGTCCGTTACCTTATGAGACAGCCCATCTGGAAAACAGCCAATAGGCAATGGAAAAGTTTCTATTGCA
>JAKIZN010000284.1 GCA_022708005.1 Bacteroidota bacterium
TCGAGGTGTAGGACATCTTAAAGCCTAACTTTTCCTTACAGATACGCTATCAGTTAGAGTTCCTAATGAATTATTTTCTTCTAATCAATAAAATTTAATGTTTAGCTAATTCAACATTTTTCCATCTTTTACGTTTAATATATAAAAATGGAGAAATGAATATGAATATTGCTCTTTTTCCGCTAAATACCATAGTTTTTCCCGGTTCTGCTATGCCACTTCATATTTTTGAAGAAAGATATAAGAGGCTGATTAATGATTGCTGGAACTCCAAAGAGCCGTTTGGCATCAACCTTTCGGTTAGTGGAAAAATGTTTGATGTCGGCTGTATAGTGGAGATAGCCGATATTATGAAGCGGTACGAAGATGGCAAAATGGATATAGTAATTATTGGCATTAGGCGCTTTAAAATGAGCAGCTTAGTTTCTGGCGAAAAGCCTTATCACATAGCTAATGTTGAATTTTACGATGATAAAGATGAGAATTTAGACTATTCCAAGCTCGAAATAGCGGTAAATACTTTTAATAAAATAGCCCAAAATATAACGAGTACATCTATAAAAAAAATTGACTTAAAAGAACTAGATAAATATCAGCCATCTTTCCAAATAGCACTAAAAGCTGGGTTAAATTTAGAGCAAAAGCAGCAGCTAATCGAATTTCAGAGCGAAGACGAAAGATTAGAATTATTGATGAACCACCTGCGAACGCTGAATCTTATAGTTCAGGAGGCTGACTTAGTAAATACCATTATTAAAAATGACGGCTATTTTATCCCGCCAAATGCTAAAGACAAATAGCCTGCATAGAGCGAATATTACTGCAAAAATACTTTATGCAAAATCGCCTCGCATTTCTCGTCCAATTCACTAATATAAAGCTGCAAGCATCAAAGAAATATTACATTTTTTTAAAATTACGACGTTCCATAAAATATTTTTCTTAAAATAACGAATTAATAGTATCTGAGATAACACTTAGGGGATATTGAAGAAAACAAGCAACATATTAGTATATTTGAATAGCATCCACACTAAAGTTAAATTGTATATTACGGGCTTGCTGTGCATTCTGTATATGCTGCAATTGCATCTATTTTTCGGTGTGATTGGGTATTTTGCTATGATGCTGGTTGTAATACCGCCAATTATATCGGCTGGACTGCTGGGTGCAAGGTTGGGGCTGATTGTCGCTGTAATTGTCGGATTCTATACTTTTTGGTTCGGCTATTATTCGCAGCTTATATTCTGGGAATTTTTTGCGGAGTTCGCACCGGGATTGTTTTTTACATTTGCCTTAACGCTTTTTGTCGGTAGGATTAACGAGCTTAGCAGGCAATACTTAAGTGAAATTAGAAAGCGTCGGCAGACAGAGGAAATCTTGCAAAGCAAAAACGCAGAATTACAAGTATATGCAGATAGGCTGCAAAGCGAAATAGAAGAAAAATTTCACACCGAAAAAGACTTAAAAAAGTCCGAAGAGCAATATAGAAACTTAATCGAAAAGTCGTATATTAGCATTGTAGTCGATGATATAGACGGCAATCTCGTTTATTTTAATAAGCAATTGCCCGATATGGTAGGCTATAGCGAAGCAGAAATTCAAAATATTAAACTTAAAGGGCTCTTTCATCCCGACGAAGTTGAAAGAATCATTGAAAAGCATCGAAAAAGAATGAGCGGCGAGCTTAGCTATGAGCGGTATGAAACAAGATTTATGACTAAAGATAAGCGAACAATCTACGTCGAAGTTGATGTTTCGCCTTTGATAGAAGACGGTACAATCAGAGGCACTCGCTCGTATATATGGGACGTGTCGGCAAGGAAAAGGGCAGAAATCGCTTTGAGAGAGAGCGAAGAGCGATTTAGAAGTATTTATAATAATGCGTCTATGGGATTTTATAGAATGTCGGCAGAAGGTGAAATTTTAATGGCAAATCCAGCATTTCTAAAAATGACCAAGATAGAAAATCTGGAAGAAATATTGCAAAAAAAACTATCCGATGTGCTGGAAGTAGATGCAGAGCGTGATGAGTTTATCGCTAAGTTGCGTGCTGATAGTCAAGCAAATGGTTATGAGAGCGAATGGTACAGAAAAGATGGTGCGTTGTTCTTTGGCAGAGAGACCGCTTGGACAGTCTATGATGAGCAGTCTGGTGCGAACTATATCGATGTGATATTAGAAGATGTTACAATGAAAAAGCAGGTTGAAGAGGAGCGAGAGCAACTTATAGCCCTTTTGCAAAGTGCCCAAAGCGAGATTAAAGTTTTGAGCGGACTGCTGCCAATATGCTCGTCTTGCAAGCGAATAAGGGACGAGAGCGGGCATTGGGCGGCAATCGAACAATACATTGACGAAAACTCCGAAGCAGAATTTAGCCACGGTATATGCCCCGATTGCGCCGCAAAACTATATCCCGGCTATTTATAGCTCAACGCTTGTTTCTGCGTAAGAGTCGGCAGTTTCATATACCCTTACGGTGATTTTTTCTATATTTGGGCTATCTTTCTTGAACTTTGCTGAAAGCTCTTTTGCAAAAAAAGTTGCAAGATTTTCGCAAGTCGAGTAGCTATCTAAAATGTAGTGTTTAAAGCCATTACCTTTCAAGAAGTTTATCATCAATTCGTCGTTTTTATCGCAAACAAACGAATGGTCGAGCAGTTCAATAAGCGGCTTAACTATCATCTCGACATTATAGAAATCTAATATCATAGCTTCGCTGCCGAGACTGCCCTCGAGCTCAAGCAAAAGCTTATACGAATGCCCGT
>JAKIZN010000285.1 GCA_022708005.1 Bacteroidota bacterium
ATTTAATTATAAAGCTAACTGAAGCTAAAAATTTTAGCGATAAGTACTTATACATCAATAGGTAAATTGTTCTTTTTTAGCCACTGGCGCACTTGGAGTGTGGTGGTTGACGCAGCGGGCGACATTTTAAGAAATTCGTTGAAGTCGCGAGCGGCATCTTTAAACTTATTGTCTAATTGAAAAGCGCTGCCCCTATTCAAGTATCCGAGCGGATTATTTGGATTTATTTCAATTGCCAAAGTGAAATCTTCTTGTGCTTTTTTGTAGTATCTTAATTTAACAAACGAATTACCCCTGCCGATATATGCTTGGTGCAGTCTGGGATTGCAACTTATCGCTTTGCTAAAGTCCTTTAATGCCTCTTTGTGATTGCCAAGCGTAGCGTTCGCATTTCCTCGCCCTATGTGTGCTGAGGCAAGTTTGGGGTCTAATTCAATAGCTTTGTCGTAATCTAATATAGCTTCTATGTATTTCTTCGCATGAAAATAAGCGTTTGCACGGTTAAAATAAAGCGATGGCAAATTTGGCTTTTGGCTTATGGCAATAGAATAATCTTTAACAGACTCTTCAAAATTCTTCAAAAAGAAGTTAACAATGGCACGATTGCTATACAAATCTGGCGCATCGAGCTTTCTCTCAATAATAGTATCGAAGTCTTGGAGTGCCTTGTCATACCGCTTTAGCTTGATATATGTTAATGCACGATATTGTATAGCCAGTGGATCATTTGGATTTATATTCAGCGCACTGCTATAATCTTCAACTGCTGCTTTAAGATTGCCAATAGCCCCCAACGCCACGCCGCGGGAAATATATGCTCTATCATTTTTTGGATCCATTGCTATAACTTTTGAATAATCAGATATTGATTCCTCATACCTTTTCAAAGCAAATAGAGTATTTGCTCTAAATAGCACCGCTTCGTGATATGTAGGGTTTAGGTCTATAGCTTGGTTTAGATATTGCAGAGCTTTTTCGTAATTTTTTAATTTTAAATAAGCTACGCCACTTTTAAAATGAGCAAAATGAAACTCTGGATTTAAATCTATCGTCTGCTTAAAGTCTTCGATAGCAGCCCGAAATTGCCTTATATCAAAATAAACAGAGCCACGCCTGAAATAAGCAAAAGAAAAGTTCGGATTTAAGGTGATGGCATTGCTGAAATCGCCCAAGGCTTCTTGATGTTTGCCAATATTAGCATATACTTGCCCTCGCTTGAAATAAGCAAAGGCAGCTCTCGGATTAATTTCTAAAGCCTTGCGATAACACTCCAGTGCTTTGTTGTTATCGCCAGCTTTAACAAATTCATCTGCCCTGTCTATCCATAATTCTGATTCTTTCAGAGTTTCATTCATTTATTAGCTCTATTTTAAAATTTTAATAGTAGAATCTAGCAACAATAACCTTGCCATATTACTATGTATCGTCTAAGAGCTAAAAATATTTAGTCTGGCAGCTATTTGATAAATTTACATTTGAAATTTGACTTATTATTAAACAGTCTTAAAATATAGGCGCCGCTTTGTAACTGCGATATATTTATCTGGCTTACTTGTTCGCTGCTCCGCACTTTGTTGCTTATTATTAATCTACCACTTATATCATAAACATGCAAAGTTAAATCGGACAAATTCTCATTATTCAATTTAAATGTAATAGTTTCAGAATTTTGGCTAATAATCTCAATTTCATCGCTATTGACAAGTTCATTTATCGACGTTATGCCAAGCAAATCTTGCAATGCTTTATCTATTTGCAATATGCCCACTCCCCAAATATCAGTAGTTGTGTAATACATATTTTTGAGCGCAGTTCTTTTAAAAATCTCTCTTATTTGTGCTGTGGAGAGCGTAGGCTCAGCCTCAAACATAAGCGCTATAGCTCCAGCAGTGCAAGGCGCTGCCATAGAAGTGCCAGCTAATGCCGCAAATCTATGATAATCCTCTGTGCCGTCTATTGGAATTTGACGAGTTAGCATCCACCGCGAACTGCTATCTGGGTCAAAACTCCCGTCATAAGTATTAACCGCTGCCTCAAGAAAAGCACCGGGCGCCGCTATATCTGGCTTTGTGGCGCTGCTCAGCGCTGGACCTTGGCTCGAAAATGGAGCTATATAATTTCTAATATATCCGCTAAAATATATTTGGTCGCCATCTACGCTTGTCCATCTGTTTTTCGAAGTGTATGCGGCACAGCTAAAAACAGAATCAGCAGTGCTTAAATCATTTACCACATTTTTGCGATTTCCGCTTTTTGCCCAAGGAAGATATAAGTTAGTAAAAGTAGATGGATAGCCACTGTATAATTTAATTATTCCAGACCATATATGCAATTCGCCTTCGCTGCCTTTTCCACTTATCATCACATAATCATCGGTAAAACTTTCGATGTCAAAGAGTGCCCGAGTTTTTCCATTAAAATCAACCTTATTGATAACATAGCTAATTTTGCAACTGTCGCCATTATCGCTTAGCAAGGTTATTGATCCGATAGAAGATACTTCCGTATCAACTTTTAGTACGTCGGTGCTGAAAGTTCCGCTGTCCTTATTATATAATTGGAATGACAGCTCAAAAACGTTTTCCTTTTCTGCCCAGCAATCTATCCAAGTGTATTTAGCTTCAGCGTTAGGATTAAACTCAATAAAAGTATGGAACAAAGTATCTTGTTCGGAGAAAGTGTAGTTGAAATGCAAATCATCGCGACCTGAATTGCCCGCTGAGATTGTAATAGCTCTGCCCGGCTTAATTAGATTATTGC
>JAKIZN010000286.1 GCA_022708005.1 Bacteroidota bacterium
GAAACTTTTCCATTGCCTATTCTCTGTTTCCCAGATGTCCTACACCTTCGAGGTGTAGGACATCTTAAAGCGTGGGCAAACGCTATCAGACAATGGGGCATATCCCATTGCCTAAAGGCATAGCCAGTTAGAATTCCTAATGAATTATTCGGAATTAATTAATTGAATAATAAGACTGCCCAGCACTTCTCAAGCAAATGAATAATAAAAATAAGATTCTATCACACTAATAGCCGTGGTTGAACAATATTATACTTTGGCTTATAATATTCATTAAATTATGGGCAAGTTAGTCGATTGTCTCCGAGCTAAATTTATTGTATCTTAATAAAATTAAAGCAAGTAGGTCGCAAGGTTATTAAAAAATATCGGATGAGCGATAATTGGCATTACTTTTGTTAATTGCTTATAGCAAAAATATATGGAAGGCAAAAATATGGTTTTTAAGAATCATCTTTTTAAAGAGCGAGTGCCGATGATGAATAGGGCGATGGACGCTTATGCACTGCGACTGCGGACTATATCGAAGAATATAACCAACGTCAATTCGCCGCATTATCGCCCCGAAGCGGTTAAATTTGAAGAGCTGTTCCACAAGCAAGAAGTGGTGCTAAAAGGACACTCATCAAACGAGCAGCATATTCCCATAGGCAAATCGCCCGACGACGTGGAAGGCGAGGTAAATCCTGCGGCAGTGCCCGAGCCAGAAATATATTTTTCGGGCGAAACGCATGTAAATATCGACAAGGAGATGTCGGAACTGGCTCAAAATCAAATTAGGTTTCAGTTCGTTTCGCAATCTATGGCAAGGTATTTTCGCGGGCTGTCGTCTGCCATTACCGGCAACCCGACTTCTAACGCATAATATTTAAGGAGGTAATGTATGGCTGAAAATATATTTGCTTCGTTTGCTATCAGCGGTCAAGGAATGAGCGTGCAGAGGATGCGTCTGTCGGCTGTGGCAAATAACATTGCAAACGCTAATACCACAAAAGGCATCGACGGCAAGCCGTATAAGCGAGAAGTGGTAGTTGTTCGCGAGATACCGGGTAGCCCTTTTGACCAAGAGCTTGTCGACCAGATTGCAATGAAGCGGACTGACCAGCACCATGCTCCGAACGCAAAGCAAGGCACTTATCCGCCGGATTACAGCGTGCTGAAAGCTCGCACTGCGAGAGATAATTCGCCTGATAGATTAGTTTACGACCCAAGCCATCCCGATGCCGACGAGCACGGATATGTGCATTACCCAAACGTTAATGTTGTTACGGAGATGGTTGAAATGATTTCAGCCCAAAGGGGCTTTGAAGCAAATACGGGCGTGGTGAATGCTGCGAAAAACGTAGCTCGCAACTCGTTAGAAATATAATTAAAAAATATAATTAAAGTTTTGGCGAGACTGTCCGATAATATAGTTGGAACTTATTGAGTTGAAGTATGAATGTTAATTTAATCAGTGCATACAACAATCCTTATGCAAGGGGCTTGGAAGAAAGGCTCGCGGGCAATGGGATTAGTATAAAAAGCAACGAAAATGAGCATTTAGTTAAAGCAAACGCTCCTGCTAAGTTAGAGGCGGCTGACGATGTGCTTACAAAAAAGGAGAGGACTTTCTTCAAAAAGCTTTTCCCAGAGAGTTCTGAGCAAATTGATAAGCACGTATTATTCAACCGCAACGGTAGAGTGCAAACTCCGTCTGTTAATAAAGGAGTTATATTTGACGGTAGGGCATAGCTGCCGATTAGCCTTGTTTTAGGTTAGTGGGCAGCGGAACTGTGCCAGTCGTCGTTTTTCTTTTTCTAAGTACTGTAGCAGTTGGAATTTCTACTTTTGCCGCTGGTTTCGCTTTGTTTGCAAAATTTCTATCGTTAGCAAAATTCCCACTTCTCTTAAATCCGCCATCTTGCTTAAAATCTTTTCTATTTTGCCCGCTGAACGCTTTTTTGTTATTATCGGTTTTGGAGGCTTGTGGTTTTCCTTTGCCTGCCGCGTTTTTGAAGTTAGATTTTCTCTGTGGCTTTTCGTCTTGCTTGCGTTTGTTTGCGGATTTCGCAGCTTCGGGATTAGCTTGCTCGAGCAAGTATTGACTATGTCTTTCGGCGGTAAGTTCTTTATTATGAAAGAATTTATCCACGATGGAATCCATAATTGGAATTAGCTCATCTGGATAGCAAAATACCATAAATGTCTTATCGCCTTCTGTTTGCTCTATTTTGGGAGGCTCTTCCTTATGATTTTTCATATATATAGAATTTATCCAATTTGCAATTTTACGCAAATCTTTGCGGCTAAAGTTGCTTTTTTTCAGACAAACTCTCTGATAAACTGTTGCAGGCATTGCTTACTTCCCCCTACGACAACAAGAAAATAGTTGTAGAATTTTCAAGTTCAAATATATAACTAAATTACTATAATTCAAAGTTTTTTTTGCTTAAATTTTAATTTTGTATTGATGCAGGATAATGACAAATAATTCATTAGAAATTCTATCTGACTGCGTATTCGCTGCTTTCTATATACAAATAGGAAAGAACCCGAAGGGTTCAAATGTTTGTAGTAATGAAGAAACGGTGATTTATACGACTCCGTAGGAGTCGCATTAGGTATATCATTTTATTTTTCTACAAACATCAAATCCCTTCGGGATTAAAATAAACCCAAATAATTCATTAAAAATAATTTCTTTTGCTTTTATTTCTAAATTCTGAATTTGCATTTGTTTTAATTTTAGGTGAAAATATGGAATATGAAGAATTTC
>JAKIZN010000287.1 GCA_022708005.1 Bacteroidota bacterium
TTTATATGACGATATTTTCGCACAAGTTAATTCAATATCTGCGCCCGATTCCATCTCAACAATGAAAATGTTTAGAGAAAATATTTTCATTTTCTTCCCAAATATCAAAAAAATAATAGTGCTAAATAAAGATAGCTTTAAAATAGTAGCCGAAGTTGATTTTTCTAATGAAGGGCTGATTCCAACAGATATTTGCTTTGCAAATGCAACAGATGCTTATATTGCTCATAGCAACAGCAATAAAGTCTCTCTGCTTGATTTAACAAATTTCCAAGTTGCTCGCCAAATAACAGTTGGCAAATATCCAACCGCAATAACAGCAAGCGGAAACCAAGTATATACAGCCAATTATGGCGATAATACCGTATCAGTGATTGACTCTCGCACCAATAAGCAAGAAGCCGTTATAAGCGTTGCACCAAATCCTTCATTTATAGGCACTAATTCAGACGGTAAGGAAGTATTAGTGGTATCAATTGGCACGGGCAAAGGCGATGGAAATGCAACAAGTTCGCCAGCAATTGCCACTTTTATTGATGTGGCATCAAGAAGCAAATTGCAGGAAACGCAAATTGGCACAGCTGCTACGCCTGCAATCTATGTGGTGCCGCAATCGCTGGCTATTTCGGGCAAAGATTACGCGTTTGTATCGACGGCTACTAATTTTTTAAGAATCAGTATGAAGAGCCGAACGAGTTTTATGAATATCGGCAGATTTGTTTATTCCCAAGTAGTTTACAATTCATATAAAAAACTGCTTCTTGCAATCGCGACCGACGAAAACGGCAATAGCCAAAAAGTAGCGGTTTGCAATAGTATAACAGGCGCTGTTCTGTATCATCAACCATTACCAAGTGGCACGCAATGTCTGCTCCCGATATATTGACAAGTAATACCAAGCCGTTGCCTATCATTAATCTTGAGTCGTTGCTCGATTTAAGCGGCAAACTAAATGAGTCTAACGACGAACATTTTATTCTTAATTCGTCAATTTTAAGTTTGATTGGCAAATTGAAATTCTTGAGTGCCTGCGTATTAGAAAATAGGGAAGATGCACTGACGCCAACTATTTTTAAAGGGAAAAAGCCAGATTTTGCGGAGTTACAGTTAGGGCAAAAACAAGACTTTTGCTCAATTGAATCATTAGCAGAGCGAGCTGGGTTTGCTTATTCTTTTCCAGTTCAATATGATAAAGAGCTTTTTGCGGTTATTTGCCTCGGCAGTAGATTTATATCCGAACCGCTTAATTATGAAGAGCTTCGCTATGCAGAATTACTCTCGCAAATAACTGCAAACGCTATACAAAATTCTCGCTCATATAAAAAACTTGCCCTCGAAAGAACAAAAACGGAGCGCCGCAATCAATTGCTAACTACAATATTTGAGGTAACCCGCGACTTCAGCAATTTGCTCTCTCGTGAGCAAATACTCAAACTGCTCTCGTATCATCTTATGGGGCAGCTTATGGTAAGCAAGTTTGCGATATTAATAGAGCGAGAGCCAAATGTATTTGAAACGCTAATCAATCGCTTTGAAGATGCCCAAGTCGGAAATAGCATATCGATAAAAAATCTGCACCTGCTTGCTTCGCTTTTGCCGAGCCACGAATCGCCGAAAGAGCTTATAGCTGCCTTTCCAAGCACGGAGGTAGTTTCGCCTATGATAGTGCAAGGCAAAACGAAAGGAGTGTTGATAGTCGGCAAAAGTATGTCGGGCTTTGCTTTCGACGAGATGAATCTACATTTTATATCGGCTATTGGCAATACCGCAATGGCTTCGATTGAAAACGAACGGCTGTTCCAAGAGGAAATAAAGAAAAAAGCTATAGAAAGTGAGCTGCTGTTTGCCCTTGAGATACAGAAAAACTTGTTGCCTAAGTCTGTGCCGGAGATGAATGGATATTCTTTGTTGGGCAAAAGTTCGCCTTCTAAACTTGTCGGCGGCGACTATTTCGATTACTTTAAGCTGCCAGATGGCAGGTTGCTGCTTGCTATTGCAGATGTATCGGGCAAAGGAATGCCCGCATCGCTTATAATGGCGAATTTTCAGGCTGCGCTGCGAGTGCTTGCTCCGCTTGGATTAGACCCAATCGAGCTAATGGGAAAGCTCAATGATTTAGTTTATCATAATACTTCTTCCGATAAGTTTATTACTTTTTTCTTAGGCATACTCGATATGGCTGCATCAACGCTGCAATACATTAACGCAGGGCATAATCCGCCATTCATTGTGAAATCTACGGGCAGCGAAATGCTTAAATTAAGCAAAGGCGGACTAATATTAGGCTGCCTCGAGCATTCAGATGATTACGAAATTGGCGAAGTGGAGATAGAAAGCGGCGATTTGCTGTGTATGTATACCGATGGGATTACCGAAACAACTGACGATAGAGGCGAAGAGTTTGGCGAAGAGAGGCTTTATAGCTTAGTTAGGCAAAGCGTAGCGCTATCGCCTGAACTGATTATCGAAAAAATTATTTCATCGGTAAACTTATATGCTCACAATAATTTGCAACAAGATGACCTTTCGCTTGTGATTTTGCGTAAGGAATAGCATCTATTGCTGAGGCTTTAGCTGGCTTTGCCTGCTACTTGTTGCTTTGCTCCAATATGTCCAGAAGGCGAGCATTAGCAGTAAAATTCCAGAAACAATAAATGACCAAATCATATCAAAATATGATACTATCAAGCTGCACGAAAGGTAGCTCAGAAGCGCCCCGAGTAAGTTTGCGGAGGAAGCGATTCCCATAATGC
>JAKIZN010000288.1 GCA_022708005.1 Bacteroidota bacterium
GAAATATTTCAAGATAGCAGTCATCGACTGTGTCATTTCCAAACCTTTTAACGGGTTGGTTGTGGGATAGCTATCTACTTCTTCCTCTTTGGAACGAAGATAGTAGAATACCACAAAGCCGATAGCCAAAATTAGGAGTATAATACTGAATACAGACCACAGCAATATCGAAGAAGTTGGCTTGTTGTCGATTAAATCTTCGTGTGGCCAGTTATTTGTATAAGTAACGTCGCTATTAGGTCTGTTTGCCGAAGCAGCCCAAGATGTCCAGAAGAAGAAAGCGTTCATCTTGTTCATTCTGCCGGCGTCCATTATGGTATTGTCTTTCATAGCATAAGCTTCGCGCAGCGCTTTGAAATCTGGATGATCCATAAATAAATTGCTGTAATACTCAGCATTTACCTTATACGCTGCTGCTCTGAATGCAGAAATAGTCAGTGTGCCTGTGCTTGCGTCATAGCTATTTGTGCGAACGTCTTTCATCAATTTTACTTTGATGACTGCCTTTTGCTCGTCGTTTAGCTGGTCGAACGCCATACCGTAATCGGCGTTGCTCATGCTATTTTGCATCTCTACTAATTCTCTGTGCAGCCAATCTGCAGTCCAATCGGGAGCTACATAAGCGCCGTGCCCCCAGATAGAGCCAAGCTGTTGCCCACCGGTAGATTGCCAAATATTCTGACCGTCCTTAATGTCCTCATCGGTAGCAATCAAATTCCCATCGCTATCTACTATTTTCAATGGGATAGGTGGCAATTCCCGATAAATTTCGCCACCATAATACAGTAACACTCCAAACGATACAATTACAACTGCCGCAAGAGCGAACCATAGTCTTTTATAATTCATAATTACACCAAAATAAGTTTATAAAATCAGACAATAAAGTCTTATTAAGCCTCACGTAAAATTTTTTATGTGGAATACATTAATATCAAATTAAAAAAATAAGTTAAACAAAACAAATGAATAAACGAATTGCGTATATAATCGAATAAGTCTTAAAAATATTTTTAATAATATTTAGATTGCAAGTAAATTTAACCCAAATAATGCAATAAGAACTCTAACTGAATGCGTATCTGTAAGGAAATATTTGGCTTTAAGATGTCCTGCACCTCGAAAGTGTAGGACATCTGGAGAACAGCGAATAGACAATTGGAAAGTTTCTATTAAATTATTTACTTTAAAATATTGTTTGGAAATATCAAAAATTAGTTTTAATTTAAGTTTGGAGCAAATGACTTATCTCTTTCGAAAGATTCGACTTTGCAATTATAAGGGGGAAAAATGCGCGGAATTGCCATGAAATAGGCAAAAAGTGGCGGATTTTTGTCTATTAAACATTAACGACTAAAACCAGCTCGGTTCCTTTTGCTCGCTGCTCAAGCGTAGCCATGCGATAGTTTATTTTTTTTATTTATTAAATTACGGAGTGCTTTTATGAAAAGTATGTCTATTAATGGTTCTATCAATACAAAAGTATTAAGTATCGCTATCTTTAGCATAATACTTTTGTCTTTTTTCTACTATCCTACTACAGTTTTATCGCAGTATGAGTGCCCACCAAACACAGGCGACTGGGATTGCGAACCCTATCAAACGTTTATAGACACCGTTTACTTATATGGAAGTGTTAACGCTGGCTGGAATTTCCCCCAGTGCCCAATAGAAATAGTGTACGGGCTATCAAGATGCACAGACTTAATTACAGGTCAGTCGTTTTATCAATACTGGGGACCATCATTCAAAATCGAGCAAAGCGACCCTAGATGCAGAGACCTGTACGCATATCTTTTGGATGGAAACAGGGAATACGACAACAAAAAACTCAGGGACCTACACATAGTACTAGTTAGTATGATGCTGATTAACAAGTTCCAAGAGGATCCAATTCCATGCCCGAACCTATTTGCTTTTACTAAATCGTATGCTTCCTGCTATGCCTTTGTTAAAATCAAATCAACGGGACAAATGATGCTGGTTAACTGTTACGGAGAATCGCTATGCTGCACTTCAGCCTTTGTTTGTTTAGATGGTTACGGAGAACCTTCGGTTACTTGGAAGAGTGAAAAGAGCGGCAGTCAGATGTTTTGTCCTCAGTTCCCACCTCCTGACGACAATTATGAGTATGTTACAGAATGCGATCGTTTTTGTGAAAATCCTTTAATGGAGTAAAATTGCTATGAAATATATTTTTTTGATATTAGTAGTTTTTTGCTTAGAGTTGCTCAACGCTCCAACATTACTTTACTCTAAAGCACCTGAACTAGCGCCTGAGTTTACCATGCGCGTACTATATAAGTCGGATAGAGATAATGTGTATTCAAACGGCTTCATTTCATCTATGGTGATACATGACAATTACATTTACCCGCTATTGGATACGGGCGATGTCGGAGTTTTGAAAATGTTTAAAGTCCCAATAGGTGTAAAAAAAACTGAGCAATCGGCAAAAGATGATTCAATAAAGTGGAGCTTATATTTTGGCAATGAGAATGAGCGTTATCTAAGAGAAGCAAATATTAATTTTTTGACTGCAAATAATACAATCAGACTATGCTTGCTGCAAAGAATAAATGAGTTTTGCCAAGTTAGAGTAATTGATGTATCGCTTGATGGACAAATACTAAGCAATAATTTGCTTGACTTTCGATTTGATTCAAGCGCAAAGATAGCTAGGGTAAGCGATAATGTATTTGCTGTTGCCTATACCCAATGGAACGAAGCTGGTAA
>JAKIZN010000289.1 GCA_022708005.1 Bacteroidota bacterium
ATATTGATTCATTTCGCTGTCAAAGCCTTGCTTAAAGTGCGAGCGTTAAATAGTAATAAATCTTGGTAGTTTTCCCGTCCTTTTTCTCCGCCGACTGGATCGAGCATAAACAGCTCTAATCCAGCACTTTCGGCGATTATCCGTGCCGTTTTGTCGGATAGCTGCGGCTCATAGAAAATAGCGGTGGTGCCTGCTTCTTTGATTTTTGCAGTTAGCTTAGCAATAAATTGTGGGGTTGGCTCTTTGCCGGGCGATTCTTCGATTGAACCGCCGTAGTTAATGCTATACCGCTTCAAAAAATAGAGCAACGAAGGATGATATAAAAAGACAGTATGCCCTTTGATCGAATGCACAATGTCGTCGATTTGCCTATGTAGTAAATCGAGCCTTTTAGCAAAAAGCGCTGCGTTATTTTTATAAGTTGAAGCATTTTGCGGGTCAAGCGAAGCTAATGTATCTGCAAGTGCAGGCAAAATAGCTTTGACTGCAAGCGGGTCCATCCAAAAATGCGAATCGATGCTATTCTCATTGATTTTCGTGCTATCTTTAGTCGAAATAAAATCGCCGTCAAAGCCAAGTTGCATTTCCCTTGGCAAAAAATCCATTAGCCTGAGAGTTTTTCTGCCACCTGGCAACTTTACTGCCCAACCGTCATTATTTTCCGAAATATAAACTAAAACTGTAGCAGCTTGCACTTTATACATATCCGAAGGCTTGGGCTGATGCGTGTGTGGCGATGCGCCCGGCGGCACAAGCCTGCGAACTTCTATCTTAGGTCCTGCGAGCTCACTTATTATGGCATAAACAGGATTTCCGCTAACTACAATAATTGGCTTCGTGTTTTGTGCGTTGCAGCTTGCAAGGGCAAGCATTGCTATCATCAAAATGAAAATATTCTTATGCACAATTCTACCTATGAATAATTATTAACATTATAAAGACTAATAAATAAAATAAATATTGAAATAGCGACGCAGTTAGCCATAAGCAATGATTAGCAAATAATCATCGCGACATATAAATTTATTTACACGTAACGTATTCGCGAGCAAGGCAAATAGTTCTAATTTGCAATTTATTGCTATTTAGGCAACTTAATCTTAAAAGTGCAAACTCCGTTGCGAGATATAATGTCTATTACCCCGTGATTTTCTTTCAAGATAGATTCGGCAGTGCTTATACCAAAGCAATCTTCTTTGATGACGCTTGCAGGCGGAGCGATGCCCTTTCGGCAGGCGTTGTGCTGCACTTCAACGGTTGCTACGTTATAGTCATTATAGGCTTTAATCTTCAAGTATCCATCGTTATCCACTTTCGATAGCGCATTTAGCGAATTGAGTATCATAATATCCAAGCAAGCTTTTAGCCCCATAGGGTTGCACTGTAGCTCCACCGACGCATCAGACGGCTCTATCGAAAAATCTAACCGATGCAATATAGCTGCATTGCTAAACTCTTCGTAAATTGTTGCTAAAACGCCGTTTAAATCACATTTCTCTTTTATGGTTTTATGCCGCTTGGAAAATGTAATGAACGCATCTTTCACTTTCTTTGTTTGGGCAAATTTGAATTTCATAAGCTCGAGCGATTCTTGAATATTGTCGATGTCGCCATTTAATATTTTATCCGATAGCCTATTAAATTCATTTTCTAAAACACCTTGCAAAATATCGAGGGCTTTATCGAGCGAGCTAAATATTGCATCGCGAGTTCCTTCTTCGTAAACTTCTCTTTCGTGCTCAAGTTCTTTTATTTGCCTTAAATCAGAAATAAAGGCAACTCGCCCCATCGACCTTTTTTTATCTCGAAGTTCGATAGCCGAGAACCGCACAGGAACTTTTGCCCCATCGATATTCTGAATGGTAGTTTCGCGGGATTTCATTATTTGCCCAGTTTCGTCAGCACTCTGAAAGAATTCTTTTGGCAAAATTTCATTAATCACGTTGATACTTGGCTTTTTGAGTCCGCGCCAATTCAATATTCTTCTCGCCGCGTTGTTGATAATTTGTATTCTCCCTTTATTGTCCAACGCGATTATGCCTTCTGCCGAATTTTGAAGTATATCTGAATAAAAATCGTGAGCGCCCTTTAACTGCTCTTGCAATTTAGTTATTTCCGTAATATCAGTAGAAATTTCCATCACAAGCGAGACGCCTTCCGCATCCCACGCTATCGGGGCAGCAGTTACCATGTAATTAGTTTTCTCGCCAGAATATGTGGTGCCTATTTGAGTTGATGTGTGGGTATCGCCATCGGAGAAAGCATTAACTGCTGGGCAACTGCCGCAGGGTGTCTTTTTCTTTTTATATGCTTCGAAACAAAATTTATTGCGGCTGTCGCCAAATGTTTCGCGAAACTTGTCGTTTGCCCTTATTATATTGTAACTTCTATCAATAATAGCTATGTGGCAAGGCACCCTATCGAATAGCATATTATACTCTTTACTTTTATGCGAATCTTTTATTTCGCTAGAAATTTCGAGTACATATTCTGTGCTTCCATTATCGTCTTTGATAGGTATAAAATAAATTGCATAATTATAAGAGCGTCCAAGCGTATCTGTTATGTTTTCGTATGCGATAGTTTGCTCACCAGTTTTTATAACTTCGAGCACTTTGCAAAAGGCACATGGGGCAGATGCTTTCTTGCATATTTGATAGCAAGAGCTAAATTCAGACCAATCACCATAGAAATCTTTGAACTTTTGATTTGCCCAAGCTATGTTATA
>JAKIZN010000290.1 GCA_022708005.1 Bacteroidota bacterium
CTATTAGCGTGCTATTTAGGCAAAACTCGCCTTATAGACAATGCTTTGGTTACAGTTCCGAAAAGTAATTTATAGCTTGATGAATCGCGCAAAATTAACTCAAATAATACAATAGAAACTTTTCCATTTCCTATTAGCTGTTTTCCAGATGTCCTACACCTCGAAGGTGTAGTAGGACATCTTAAAACATAGCTTTTCCTTACGGATACGCAGTCAGTTAGAATCCCTAATGAATTATACGGCGTTCAATGCTTGCTTAATTCCGCTTTCGCTTGCATCGAATACTCCATTTTCGGTAATCAGACTTGTAACTAACCGCGCAGGAGTAACATCGAAGCCGTAATTCAAAATTTTTGAGCCAATTGGGACTGCCCGTACCGCTCTGATTCTTCCGTCTTCTTCGCCATCAAAATATATTACTTCTTCTGACGCTCTTTCCTCAATTTCAATTTGATTTATCCCGTCGCATATACTTGTATCGATTGAACTTGTCGGAAGAGCCGCGTAAAATGGCACTCCATTATCGTGAGCCGCAAGAGCTTTCAAATAAGTGCCAACCTTGTTGCAAACATCGCAACAAGCCGTAGTCCTATCCGAGCCAACTATCACCATATCTACTAAGCCGTGCTGCATAAGATGCCCACCTAAATTATCGACTATTACAGTATGCGGAATATGCTCATGCAAAAGCTCAAAAGCAGTCAATTTGCTTCCTTGATTTCTGGGGCGGGTTTCATCTACCCAAACATGAAGATTAATTCCTTTTTGTGCGGCAGCGTAAATTGGCGCCAAAGCCGTACCATAATCCAAAGTGGCGAGCCAGCCTGCATTGCAATGAGTTAATATATTCACCGTTTCGCTATTTTTTTTGAGTGAAAGCTCTTCTATCAACGCTCCGCCATGCTCGCCGATTAGCCTGCAAGCCTTCAACTCGCTTTCGCATATTTCGCGAGTGATTTCTAGCGCTGATGTAAAATTTTCGCTCGCGCTTCTATCTGTGCCGATATTTGCTATAACCTTATCAACAGCCCATTTTAAATTTACCGCTGTCGGTCTGGCGCTGCTCACTTCTTCTGCAATTTGAAATATCGCTTGTTGGTCTCCCCTATTTTGCGCAATAGTTTGCATCGCAAGGCACATAGCATAAGCGCCAGCTATGCCAATCAGCGGGGCGCCTCGCACCACCATTTCCTTGATTGCCGCCACCATTGACTGATAGCTTGATATGCTTTTAATTTCAAACGAGAACGGCAATTTAGTTTGGTCAATTACTTTCAGCTCAAGCAAGCCGGAAGAATAATCTTCCCAAATTGTTTTATAATTCTTATCGAAAATTCTCATATTAAATTTTATGCGTCCAGAAACTCAGCAAATTTATTTGCCCAACTCCAATATTTCATTATACTCTTCCTCTGTGAGCGGCATAACCGACAGCCGAGATTGCCTTATTAGTGCAATTTCCTTCAACTTTGGAGTATTTTTAATTGTTTCCAACGAGACTGGTTTGGCAAATTTAGAAATAAATTTAACTTCCACTGCGAGCCAACGCGGGTCATTGCTTGTTAAGTCGGCAAAGGATTCTTTGGTAATTTCTGCAATTCCCATAATGGACTTGCCAATATTACTATGATAAAACAAAGCCCTATCGCCGACCACCATTTTTGCGAGATTATTTCTTGCTTGGTAATTTCTTACTCCGTCCCAATCGGTTTTGCCCTCTTTTTGGAAGTCGTCGATTGAATACGTTTCAGGGTCAGATTTTATTAACCAATAAGCCATTATTTTTTTAGTCCTTCATAAATAAGATCTTCAAAATCAATTGGATATTTCGCACCATAGTAAGAATTAAAGTCAAGCGTATCAGCAATTGAATAAACTGGCACATTTGATTTGAAAATATAAAACGCGGGCAAAGTTGTTACCGTTAGCAAAGAATCATAAGGATGCGAAGCGTTGATAGCACTCAGCGAATATAGTTCAATATTGCTATTCGGCACTCCTGCCGCTTGCAGAATTTTGTATATAGCGGGAAATCTTTTATATGGCAAATTTGGGCAAGAGCAAGACGGTCTGCTAAATATAACGACTTTGTGCAACGAAGGATTGAAATTATCCGTTATTTGCTGAAGTTTTTCAATTTTCACTTCATAATTATCAAATTCTTCATTGAACCAGCCATAGCCGGGCAAGGTTTGCAAATCGCCAAATTCATATTTTACAGCACTTGGTATCGACGAATCATCAGAGCATCCGAAGCTGCCGATTAGAAGGATTGCAATTGCAATCAAAAAGTTCCTTTTCATCTATGTTTCCTAAAACAAATAATATGTTAATAAGCAATAACAGTTATAGTGAAAAATAATTACATCACTCACAATTTAAAACTTGCATACAAAGACTGCAATGGTATAGCCAGCGGTGGCATTTTGCGATACATTTCTGCTAATTTTTGTGCAGACGCAGTTAGCTCTTCCGATTTTATACCGTTTCCAATGGAATTCCACGCCTCCAAAAAAGCTGCCAGATGGTCTGCCCAGCGAACTAATTCACCATCGTAAGGGCTAAAAGCATCATCATTGTATTGTTCAGAAATTTCTTCTACTTTCAAGTTTGATTTGACTTTGCCAGCTTTTACAATTTTATTCGAAAATTCGTCAAGCGTAAAATATTTCAGCTCTTTGACCCATTCTTTTTCTACATGTGGGAATATTTCTTGTTCGGCGAG
>JAKIZN010000291.1 GCA_022708005.1 Bacteroidota bacterium
CTGACGCGGGTTCTCGTGCTGTGTCGTCCCACACTGGTGCTTTGGCTGGTTCAGATCTCGCGGTTGATGCTCTTTTTCAAAAAGCTGGAATTATCCGATGCTTTAGCCGAACTGAATTAGTAGACGTGGCAAACGTCTTGCTGCACAAGGAACTCGAAGGCAAAAATATTGCAGTTGTTACCCACGCGGGCGGACCGGGAGTTATGCTAACCGATGCACTTGACAAAAACGGCTTAGACGTTCCAATGATTGCGGGCGATACGGCTGATGAACTACTTTCAAAGCTCTTTCATGGTTCATCTGTTGCAAATCCAATAGACTTTCTTGCAACTGGAACTGCTGAGCAACTCGGCATAATACTCGATTATATTGATGAGAAATTTGATAATATAAATGGAACAGCAGTAATATTTGGAACAACTGGAATGTTTGATTCTTCGCCAGTTTACGATGTGCTAAGTGAGAAAATGAAGACTTTGCGCAAGCCAATTTTTCCAGTATTACCATCAGTGGTTCTCACCAAAGAAGCCACCGAAGCATTTATTTCAAAAAATCACTCGATTTTTACTGATGAGGTAAGTTTGGGCAGCGCATTAGCAAGGGTTTATAACACTGCGAAACCAGCTAAAAAAGAGCAGTTACCCGAAGTAGATTCGCAAAAAATCAGAAATATTATAGAAAAGTCCGAAAATGGATATTTGCAGCCCACAGATGTTATGGCGATGCTCGATGCTATTGGCATACCGCACCCAAAAGAAAAAGAGTCCGAAAACATTGATGAGATAATTGCGTTTGCGGAGCAAATTGGCTATCCAGTTGTAGCAAAGGTGGTCGGACCTATTCATAAATCCGACGTTGGTGGCGTTATCGTTGGCATTAAAAATTCTAACGACTTGCGAGAAGCCTGCGATAAACTTATGAAAATAGATGATGCTACTGGCGTGCTTGTACAGCAGATGGTCAGCGGTATGGAAATCTTTATTGGCGCTAAGCAAGAAAATAATTTTGGGCATTTAATTTTGTGCGGGCTGGGAGGTATTTTTATCGAAGTGCTAAAAGATTTTTCGTATTCTCTGTCGCCAGTGAGCAAAGCCGAAGCGGAGAAAATGATTCGCAGCCTCCGCTCTTATAGCCTAATCAAAGGCGTTCGCGGCAAAGAAGGCACAAACGAAGAGCTGTTAGCCGAATACATACTGAGATTATCGGCATTGCTTGAAGTTGCTCCAGAAATAGCTGAGTTAGACATTAATCCATTGCTTGGCACAAGCAAACACCTAATAGCAGTGGACGCAAGAATTAGGATTGAAAAATAATTATAGTAGCAAAGTCTTTTCTGTTTGCTTTGCGCTGTTTTACTGTGGCTTGCAGTTTTGGTATTCATCTCTGCAAGCTACTTTTTATTTGCAGCCCTCGATGCTGAACATTGCACACATATTAGAGCAAAATTATTTGCTATTCATCAATATATTTTTGCTTTGCAGTTTGAATAAATTGTATTAATTTGAAGTTTAAATATCAATTAAGCAAGGTTGAGCTTTTTATGGCAATGCAAGAAGAATTAGAAAAACAAGGGGATTACCTCTTTAAATATCGCGGGCAACTGCCGTTAATTATCTTGTTTGCGGCTATCGGAATTTTTGTTTACAAAAAAATATACTCTATCCCTCTTTCAACCGAACTATCTGATACCTATATTTTAACCTCCTTTGCTATAAGTTTAGTAGGCTTCTTTGTTAGAGTTTATACGGTTGGACACACTCCTGATAGGACTTCTGGGAGAAATACGAAGCAGCAAGTTGCAGAAGCATTAAATACGACAGGAAGCTATTCAATGGTACGGCATCCGCTTTACGTTGGCAACTATTTTATGTGGTTCGGGCTATCGATGCTGACGTGCAATGTCTGGTTCATTGCGGTATTTACTCTTATTTACTGGGTTTACTACGAGCGGATTATGTATGCCGAAGAGCAATTTTTACGGAGAAAATTTGGCGAGGATTATCTAAAATGGGCTGAACAAACGCCAGCTTTTTTGCCACAATTTTCTAATTTCCGCAAGCCGTCACTCGCATTTAATTGGAAAAAAGTGCTAAAAAAAGAGAAAAATGGCTTTTTCGCCGTTGTGCTTGTTATATTTTTGTTTAACTACATTTCCGACTTCAAAAAAGGCTCTTACGGCGTTTCTTACGACATTTGGTTCTTTCTTATGATATTTGGATTAGTTGCTTACTTATCTTTGAAATACATCAGAAAGTTCACTAATTTATTGAATTAATCCAAATAATGCATTAGAAACTCTATCTGATTGCGTATCTGTGAGGAAATGTTAGGCTATAAGATGTCCTACACCTCGAAGGTGTAGGACATCTGGGGAACCGCGAATAGACAACGAGAAAGTTTCTATTGAATTATTTGATATTAATTAAAAGCTAAATAAAAAATCATTCAGAGCTATCACTCGCAACAGACGAAATTCGTTTATCTCGGCGCTGCTTAGCTAATAGTCTCATATTGACAAATCGGTCTGCTTCATCGACTATCTCAACCCCAAGCAGAGTTTCGAGAACATCTTCCATTGTTAGCAATCCCTCCACTCCGCCGTATTCATCAACCACGACAAAAAGATGCTGCCTGCGTTCGAGAAACATATCGAGCGCCGTGTCCAACCGAGCATTTTCAGGTATGTAATAAACCTCTCTGCGAAAGCTAC
>JAKIZN010000292.1 GCA_022708005.1 Bacteroidota bacterium
TTACTTTAGCAGAAATCAGCTCTGGCAATTTTGAATATAGCGGGGGCGAAGTGGAAGTGGAAGGGCTTTGCTTGCATATTTGCAGCCATAGCGGCAAAAAAATGTTTATTGGCGACGAGCAAGGCGAAAATAAACTGCAAATATTCACAGCAGAGGGGCTCTCCGCTTTTCCTAAAGATCTTGAAGGCAGCAAGGTAGTTGTAATTGGCACTCTCGAAGAAGAGAAACTCGATTTAGAATACGCTAATAAGCTCGAGCAAGAGCTTGCCGCCGAAGCCAATACGGAAGAAGAAGGGCATTCCTGCGACTTTGAAGAAGATATGAAGAAAATACAAGATTTAAGGACAAAAATTGAGCAAAGTCCAAAAGGCTACATATCTAAATACACAATGACAACTAAAAATTTCAAAAAAATATAGCCAACCAGCTAATTTAATTTATAGAGAATCTAGCAATTTCGCTAGATTCTTAATTTTTAAGTAATAAAAAGTCTTATGAATATTTACAAATTGAATCGCGCTTTGCACCGCGATCTCGGCTATTTTTTTATCGGGATGTGTTTAATATACGCAGTTTCTGGGATTGCTATTAACCACATCAGAGATTGGAACCCGAACTATGTGATTAATTCGCAATCATATAAAGTGGAGGGCAATATTTCTCGAGATTTTATTTCTAAAGATAAAATTGATGAAATTTTAAATGCGCTCGGCGAGAAATCTAACTATAAAAGCCACTACTTCCCTGCAGAAGATAAACTTAGGATTTTCATTGATGGTGGCAATGTATCAGTAGACCTAAATACTGGCGATTGCACTTTGGAAACTATCCGCAGGCGCCCGATATTTTTTGAGATTAATAGGCTGCACTATAATCCCGGCGTGCTATGGACTTGGTTTTCGGATGCTTTCTGCGTGGCGCTTGCTTTTCTTTCGATTTCTGGATTATTTATATTGAAAGGGAAAAAAGGGCTGAAGTGGCGAGGCACTATTCTCGGGTTAATTGGAATTATAGTCCCAATAATCTTATTATTGCTATATCTATAATCGACAAAAATGAGATTTTAGTGAATTTTGCTACTTTTGGGAATGCTATGATGTTCAAGCAGTTAGGCAAATTTTAATTTAATCCTCTGTAATAAATGTTGAAAAGTAAAACAAAAATTATGAAAATCCAAATAAAAGTCTTAACTTTGTGATATGTATTTACTTTATTTTGAAAACATTTAAAAATACCGGAGTAATTATGAAAAGAGCTTTTAATTTCAGTGCCGGACCAGCAGTCCTACCTTATGACGTTTTGCAAGAAGCAAGCCAAGCCGCAATGGAATTCAATGGACTTGGGATGTCCATTATGGAAATGAGCCATCGTTCAAAAGAATACGATGCTGTAATTAAAGAAGCTCAGGCTGATTGCTTGAAAATTATGGGACTTTCGGCAGACGAATACGCAGTGCTGTTTTAGGTGGCGGCGCAAGCCTTCAATTCTATATGATACCTGCAAACCTGCTTATTAACAAAGCTAACTACGTTTCAACTGGCGTTTGGGCTAAAAAAGCTCTAAAAGAAGCTAAATTTGTTGGAAATGTTAATGTTATCGCAAGTTCGGAAGACAAAAACTTTAACTATATCCCACAAAATATTGCTGTAGAACAAGATGCTGACTATATTCACTTTACAACTAATAACACAATTTACGGAACAGAGTTCAAAGAAAATCAAGTTCCAAATGCAGGTAAAGTGCCATTAATCAGCGATATGTCATCAGATTTATTCGCTCTAAAGCGCGATTTCTCAAAATATAGCTTAATATATGCTGGCGCTCAAAAGAACATTGGTCCTGCTGGCGTTACATTGGTTGTGATTAAAAAATCTTTGCTCGAAAATTCGAGAAAAGAGTTGCCTTCGATGATTAATTATCAAACACACATTAACGATGATTCTATGTTCAATACTCCGCCTGCATTCCCTATATACGTTGTAGGTCGCACATTCAAGTGGATTATGAAACAAGGCGGGCTCGAAGTAATCGAAGAAAATAACTACAAAAAAGCTAACGTTCTATATGATTATATGGACGCTAACAATGATTTTTATAAGCCGACAGTAACATCTAAGGACGACCGTTCATTAATGAACGTTACGTTTAATCTGAATTCGCCAGAACTCGAAGCTAAATTTATCGAAGAAGCTAAGAAACGCTATAATATGACAAACTTGAAAGGTCATAGAAGCGTTGGTGGCGTTCGCGCATCGATTTACAATGCTTGTCCAATCGAATGGGTAGAAGCATTAGTTAAATTTATGGAAGAATTTAAGGCTGAAAATAAATAAGTTTTTATGCTTAAATGATTAAAATTGGAATCGGGATTGGTTGAATTAGCTCAGCCAGCCCGATTTCATATTAATAGCGTGTTATATAATTACAAAAGTTTAAGTTAGTATTAAGGTTGAAATATGGATTTAGTGGCAATTGTCGGGCGACCGAACGTAGGCAAATCAACGTTGTTCAATAGGCTTATCGGCGAGCGAGAAGCAATAGTAGAAAATACCCCGGGCGTTACTCGCGATAGGTTATACGGCTATGCCGAATGGAACGGCAAGCGATTTATGTTGATTGATACAGGCGGATTTATCCCCGGTAGTGAAGATAAAATGGAGCGTGCAATTCGCGAGCAAGCAATGATAGCACTTGAAGAAGCC
>JAKIZN010000019.1 GCA_022708005.1 Bacteroidota bacterium
CATAGCCAATCGGAAGCAATGATTTGACCACTCCCGCAGCTATATCATCAATATAAGTAAAATCTCGCTTTTGAGTGCCGTCGCCATAAATAGTTATCGGTTCGCCCGCGTCAATTTGTCTGATAAATTTAAAATAGCTCATATCAGGGCGCCCCGCAGGACCAAACACAGTGAAAAACCGAAGCACGGATATATCGATAGAATATAAATGATAATATGAGTAGCTAATCAATTCTGCCGCCTTCTTAGTTGCTGCATATTGCGAAATAGGCTTGTCGACTGTCATAGTCTCCTTAAATGGAGTCTTTTCGCCTGCGTATAGCGAACTGCTCGATGCAAGAATAAATTTCGTCACTCCATAATCCTTGCAAAGTTCGAGCAGATTCAGCGTCCCTGCAATATTAGTGCTTGCATATACGAAAGGATTTTCAATACTTGCTCTAACTCCAGCCCTTGCGGCTAAATTGATAGCTGCCGAAAATTTATTTTCTAAAAATATTTTGCGAAGTTCACCAAGCGACTCAATATCAGATTGGATAAATTTAAAATTCGCATAATTATTCAAGCTCTCCAATCTATGTTGCTTCAGCCTAATGTCATAATAATCATTAAGATTATCGACCCCAACGATGCTCTCCCCTGCCCCGAGCAATAATTCGGCTGTCTTCGAGCCAATAAATCCTGCAACTCCAGTTATTAAAATCAAATTTTTGCCCCTTTTATATTTTTACTGCTGTTCCGCTTTGCAACTCGAAGCCAATCGAGTGCAAATAGTCCAATATTTTTGCTGAAGCTACTTCGGAATGATGCCCATAGCCATCAGCAAACATTATTTTCAAATATTTTTCAACTTCATCAGAAAAAGTAAAAGGAGACTCTAAGGCTAATTTTATTGTTTTTGATAGCTCATCAAAGTTAGATACTCGGAAGGTAGATAGCTCGAGCATATTGGCTATCTCTTGCGATAGCCTGCCTTTTGGCGGTATTTTAAATGTAATAATTGGGCGACGGAGCAGCATAAATTCAGCTATAATCGAACTCGTATCGGCAATTAGCAAGTCCGACATAAGCATATATAAATATAGTTCTGAGCTATCGACGAATTTAACGCTGCTTATGCTTTGGATTGCTTCAACATATTTTTTATCAGTCCAAGGGTGCAACGTTACTAATATATTATAGCTGTCTGATAATTCGGAAACCCTTTCATACCAATAACTAACGCCAGACAATCCAGATTTATACCACGTAGATGAAAACAACAAAGTCGGCTTGCTGTTGCCAAATATTTTTTCTTTTTCGGAAATCGCCTGCGATTTCAGTTCGCTGTCAAATAGCGAATCGCTTTTGGGAAATCCACCGCATTCGGCAACTCGGATGCCCAAGGCTTTAGCTTCTTCGACTTCCCTTTCGGAAGTGAACAAAAACATATCGAACTTGTTGTATTTCTCGGCAGAAATGAAATTTTTAAAATGGTAAGGTCCGTGCCTCATGCCTATCTTTTTTATGTTTGCCATTGGGAATTTATGCAGGCTATGTCTCGCCATAATTAGCACGTCTGGAAAGTGCGGATAAGGCTTAGCGGTAATTTCATATTTGTTGTAAAGTTTGCGAGCTAATTTGCTATTCGCGGCTATTATTTCTATGAATGGCAATAGTTTATGCAAATTTTTAAACACTTCGTAGTCAAGTTCTTCGTGGGCATAAAAGCACACTATTGGCTTTTTGCGAAATAGCTTCGCAATATGCCAAGCAATGCCATAAGGGAGCTTTATGAATAGCTCAGAAAGCACCATTATTGCTGTCCTTTCAAATATTTTGATAGCCCAAGCGCTAATTCATACTCAACCGTTTCCACTTGCTCAACTTTCTCCCAATTTTCACCTTTTTTAATAAAATAGCAATGATTTTTGACTAAAACACTTGTTCCAAAGTGCAACGCTTGAAATTCAACCAATTTATATCTGCTGTCTCTATTATCAAACACGAAATCCATAGATAAAAACGGGCTATCATCGAATTTCTTTTTAATTTCATAAGCCGTATTTAATAAATTCAAATCCACGTCGAAATTAAAGTCGAATTTCTTTGTGCCGCTCGCTCTAAAGTCGTTTTTATTTGTATGTCGTTTCATAACAAAGTATTTATCATAGATAGATAGCAAGCACGCGAATATCGTACTTTTGGGCTGGGATAAACTCTTGCGCCACAAATCGCGTTTGCGGGGTTATATACTCCCTATATTGCAAATAGTCAGAGTAATTGCTATAATCAGGATATTCTTTATACGTTTTTGCTCTTCTCAAGTGCTTCCGCCGGAATAAATCAAGTTTTTGCGACAAACTCAGCTTTGCAAATTTACTCAATTTATCTTTCACTTCATCAAAGCTACAGCAAAAAAACACGCCTTTACCATTAGAGCCATCAATGGATTTAACGACTATTGGATAGTGAACATCTGCCCGAGCAAGCTCGTCAGCAGAAGAAAAATAATAAGCCGCGAAATCGTTGATACCTCTTTGCTTTTTGAGTAATTCTTGATAGCCTTTATTTTCATGGCACCGCAGAAGTTCTATGCTAGGAATCAATTTATTTCCCATAGAATTCAGGTATTCGGCAACGTCTTTAAGGTAATATCTTAAGTTTTCCTTTTGGCTAAAATGATAAAAAATCGTAGAATTTTGCAAATTATCGGAGCTATTAGCTATTTGCCAAAATTCCATTATAGTTACATTTATCCCAAAATTTTCCAAATGGCTCACTATTTCATTTGTCTTCAAGCTAACCCAAGGCTTGCGAGACTGCCCGAAAAACATATTTTTATCTGTAACAAATATTATATCCATCGTTTCAAGCTATAGTTTAGACTGTAAATTGCATATTTTAAGCTACAAAATTACAACTAAAATAAAAGCTATGAAAACTTTTTTATGACTACAAAAAAAGACAGCCTATAATGCTGCCTTTTTATAAATATTTAAGCGCAAAAAATATTATCTATATCTTCTGACAAACTCCAATCTATCTTGAAGCTGCGCTATTGGCACAAGCAATTTTGCTTTGTCCATTATACCCGCTTCAGGGCTAGTGAAAACAAGTTCGTAATCCTTGCTCATAACAATTGCTTCTTCGGGGCATACTTCCTCGCAAAAGCCGCAGTATATACAGCGTAGCATATTAATTTCAAATTTTATTGGGAATCGCTCTTTATCGAGTTCAGTTTCGGAGGCTTGAACTTCAATAGCTAAAGCAGGGCATACCCTTGCACATAGCCCACAAGCTACGCAGCGCTCAACACTATCTTCTTCCACGAGAACAGGGCGTCCGCGGTATGAACCAAGCGGTTCCCACCTTTCCTCTGGATATTGACGAGTCATTTTTGGGCGAAGCATTCGCCTAAAAGTCAGCCCTAAGCCTCTTGCTATTTCGGGAAGATAAATCCTCTCCCAAAATGTCATTCTTTCGCGTTCGATATTATGCTCTATATTCATATTACTTTCTCATATTATTTAAAAATCAATATAGCGGCGGCAGTCAATACAACGTTCAGCAATGAAAGCGGCAGAAGCACTTTCCAGCCCAATCTCATTAATTGGTCGTAGCGGAAGCGTGGAATAGACCACCTTACCCATATAAAGAACATGATGAAAAATACAACTTTTATGAAAAACACTAAAAATTGCGCTACCGCGAGCCCAATTGAACCTTCGGCTAATCCTAATAAATCGGGCGAGAACGGCAGTTGCCAGCCACCAAAATACAGCAGAGTTATAAAGGCAGATGATGTTGCCATATTAGCATATTCGGCAAGGAAAAACATACCGAATTTCATACCAGAATATTCTGTATTATAGCCGCCAACAAGCTCTGGCTCTGCTTCAGGCAAGTCGAATGGAGCGCGATTGGTTTCGGCAAATGCAGAAACAAGGAATATTAAAAAGCCGAGTGGCTGCAAAAATACGTTCCATTTCCAATTAGCTTGACCAATAACTATATCATTCAAAGAGAAAGAACCAGAAATTAGAATTATCCCAATCAGCGATAGTCCCATAGATAGCTCGTAAGAAATCATTTGAGCCGCAGAACGAAGCCCGCCCATCAACGAATACTTATTGTTTGACGACCAGCCTGCAAGGGTAATGCCATATACTCCGACAGATGTCATTGCAAGAATAAACAGCAAGCCAATATTCAAATTGGGCGCAATGCCAATGTAATATTTTGTGCCGCCAATTTCCACATAATGTGCGAAAGGAATCACCGCATAAACTGCCACCGCAACTCCAAGCGAAATAATTGGAGCAAGCGAATGGAAAAATTTATCTGATGCCTTTGGCACAATATCTTCTTTAAAAAATAGCTTAAACACATCTGCAAACGGCTGCAACACGCCGAACGGTCCAACTCGATTCGGTCCGATTCTGTCTTGAATTACCGCTGAAATCTTTCTTTCTAAGTAAACCGAAGTAGCTGCTCCGAGCAATATTACATTAAGGATTACAACTGCTTTTATTAACGCTTCAATTAGTATCCAAATTAAATTATTCATACTATTTCTTAATTTATAAGTTCATCAAATCAATTCGGTTTCATATAATACGATTCGTAATTTCTTATTACGGGGTCGGGGCTATCGCCTTTGCCCAAAGTTATGCCTTGATGCTTTTCAAGTAATTTATAGTTCATAGACTTAAAGCTAACAAATAAATTCGCTATTTCTTTGAACACATCTTCAGCTTTGATAAATCCAAAGTTATAAGACATTTGAGCTGCAAGTTGCGATATTACTCTCCACGCAGGGCGGCTATTCCTCAATTCTTTTTGAGTCCATCTATCATTATGGGCGCCAAACTTATCAAGCCTGCTTAATTTCATACCCATTCTATGAAGATTCTCTTTCGTTACAAGCGCTGGAGCAAAATATTGCACTCGCTTTGCTACGTTGATAAATGTTCCTTCGCTCTCGGCAAAAGTCGATGAAGCAAAGACGACATCAGCATTTTCAGTGATTATATTATGGTTTGCAGAGTGAATTATTATTGATTCCGCTTTTAATATTTCGTCAACCAATTCTTTGTTTAAATCAAAATCTTCATCTATAATATATATAGCTTTGATGCTCTTTGATTTTATATTTGTTGCCAAATTTTCTATCGCAAACGCACTATTTGCAGGCGCTACTCCAAGTTCTGTGCAGCCAAGCGCATTGGCATTCAAGTCGTTTGTCCTGAGCAAATCATCTTTGAAACTTTCATCAATTCTCTTATAATAATCAATATTGCCAGACTTCAAAGCAGATTTAGCAAATTTCGCTAAAGTATAGTTATTCTCGTTAGATGACTTTCCAGAGCCGATAAACATTATTTCGGAAGGCTTATACTTCTTTAAAATCTGTGCGGCATAAGCAATTGCTTCGTCCCAAGTAGCGTCTTCTGTTTGCCCATTTTGCTTAATTCTCGGATTCAGCACCCTGCCCGTGTTTAATTTAGGCAACATCGAAAGCCTGCCGTAATCGCACATCCAATATTTATTGACATGCATATTAGTTTTTGGCTCAATCCTTAATATTTCATTGTTCCTAACTCCAATTTTTGTATTGCAACCACGCGAGCAAGCGGCACAAATTGAGTCATTAAAGCTCATATCCCATACACGAGATTTAAATCTGAAATCGGAACTTGTTAGCGCCCCGACAGGGCAAATATCTATAACATTCATAGAGTAAGGATTATCGAATCGCTTGCCGTTAGAGACGCGTATAGTTACTTTGTCGCACCGTTGGACGAATGAAAGCACATCTTGCTTTGCAATTTCCTTAGCAAATCTAATGCATCGCGAGCAGGAAATGCATCGCTCTGCATCAAACATAACATTAGGTCCCCACGGGGTTCGCTTTGGCTTTTTGTTCTTTGTCTCCACAAATCTGCTTTCGCCACGCGAGTGATTGAAAGCATATTCTTGCAGTTTGCATTGCCCTGCTTCATCGCAAATAGGGCAATCAAGCGGGTGATTAATCAGAAGAAATTCCATAACAGCTTCTTGTGCTTTGATAGTTTTCGCGCTATCCAATTTAACGTGCATACCGTCCGAAATGACTGTAGCACAAGCTATTTGAAGCTTTGGTATATAGCTTATAGATAAATTGCCATCGCTATCTTTTTCAAAATTACCGTCTGGCAAGCGTTTAGGAAGACCAACTTCAACAAGGCACATACGGCAATTGCCCGAAACCGATAGCTCGGGGTGCCAGCAAAAATGCGGAATGGTAATACCATTTTCTATTGCAGCTTCTATTATTGTCTTGCCGTTCTGAGTTTCTATCTTTCTGCCATCGATGTATATATGCGGCATCAGTTTACCTCGACTTTTTTACTTCATTTCTTTATAATATTTCAGATAGTAATAATTGACGAATTTATTATTTATTATTTTTTGTAGCCACAAAAAAAAGAAAAAATAATAATAAAATTGCAGCTTGCAAACTGCGAATATATCAAAAAATATTGCCAATATTTAAGACGCTATTCCTATCAAAAGCGATTTTAATTTGTCTAAAAGAATTTATAACACCATTATTATAAAGCATTTTTAGATAATCTTTTTTGATTTTGCCTATGCCGTGTTCCGCAGAAACAGTCCCGCCGAGAGCGACAGCACGGGCAACTATTTTATTAAATATATTTTTTGCATTTTCAAATTCTTCATTTGTTTTGGTAATAATATTAGCATGAAAATGCGAATTGCCAATATGCCCCCAAATAACATATTCCAATTCATTAAATTTAAACAGCGAAATCATTTCCTCATGATATGCTTTTAGAGAAGCATCTGGCACAGCCGTGTCGGTGCCAAGCTTTTGCTGCTTATACTGCTGAATTTTTTCATATACCGCAAGTGGCAGCGCATGGCGAAATTCAGCTAATCTTTTGTGTTCGCTATTGCTCTGCGCAAGCCAAGTTTCATCTGCGAGATTTGTGAATTTTTGTGCAACTTGATAAATACTTTCTAAGTCGCTATCGGCTTTTTCGCCATCGGACTCCACTTCAATCCATAACGCATATACCGCTTTGCTTGGAATTTGACTTATTGCCGGTCGGAGAAGTTCGAGCGAATTATCGTCAAAAAATTCAATCAGTCTTGGCGAAATTGCTGCTTCAATAGATTTCACATAATTCAGAAAATCATACATTTTATTATGTTCATCAAAGAAAATAATCGCTCCCAAAACTTCCTGCGGGGCGGGCAATAGCTTGAGCCGTGCAGAAACAATTAGCCCCAAAGTCCCCTCGGCGCCTATAAATAAGTCTATCAAGTCCATATTTTTCTCAATAAAATAGCCCGCGCTATGCTTTACGCTTGGCATTGATATTTCTGGCAAATCGAATTTTATGCGGTTGCCTTCATTTGAGCAAAAATCAAAATGCCAGCCATTTGCAAAAATTTCTCCTCGCCGAAGGTCTAATGTATCGCCAGAAGGCAAAATAATTTCGAGAAAATCTATATATTTCCTTGTAGCGCCATATTTATATGTTCGTGAGCCAGAAGCATTATTGCCTATATTCCCGCCAATTGTAGCCAGTTTTTCCGTCGGGTTCGGTGGATAAAATAATCCGCTACCTTCGAGATAATCTTGTATCTCAGTTAAGCGAACAAAGGACTCTACTTCTAACATTTTTTCATTTTTCGCAAGTGATTTTATCGAATTAAATTTTTCCATTGATAAAATAATCGAGCCGAGCGGGACGCGGCTGCCCGTCAGTCCTGTGCCTGCGCCAGAAATAGTGATAGAAAATCCTTCGCTGTTTGCCCTTTTGAATAGCTCTACTATTTCTCCCTTACTCTCTGGAATATATAGCGATTCAGAATAGCCCGTAAAGCAAGAAGCATCAGTTAAATATTCGTTAAATTCGTCTAAATTTGTTTTGATTATCATTGCAAATCCGCATCTTAAATTTTTCGCGAATGTAATTTCTTACAAATAAATATACGCTAAATTCGTAAATTTCTAAATAATAATTTGCATAAAATTAAAAAGACGAAATTATGAAGAAAAACTTACTTGTGGTTATTTTTTTTGCTCTATTATCGGCACAGGCATATAGCGAGCAATTGCAAGGAAGCGAGATTTTTGCTGTGCATCCTAAATTTGGATTTGTCGTTAATTTGCATTCGGCTAATTTCAGTAATTTTCAAGGTTCTGCCGACTGTGGTTTGTTCAAAAGCGGCGCAGGATTTGGCGCCTCGGGTGGATTATTTTTTGAAAGAAAGCTTAATGACATATCATTTATAGGCTTAGGGCTTGGCTTTGCCGATAGAAGTGCTATGCTAACGATTGAAAATTCCTTTCCCGCTCGAGATATAAATAATCAAATAACAAATGCTAAGTTAAATAATAATTTAGATGTAAGCTTGAGCTATTTTGAAATTCAGCCAGATTATAGATATACTTTAACAGACAATTTTATCAATGGTCCATTGCGGTTGGTTGGTGCTTTTCGTGTAGCTTTTCCAATTTCTCATACTTTTACGCAAGATGAGGAGATAAGCTCGCCCGCTGGAGCAGTTTTCATTGATAATAACGGTAACCGCAGAAAAATACGAGATATAGCCAATGGCGATATATCATCAATTAATTCAATGGCTTATGGATTATCTATTGGATGTGATAATTTACTAAAAATCGGCGATAATTCTTATTTTTCTCAACAATTATTGTTCGACCTTAATTTAAATGATATAACAAGCGACGCAACTTGGAAAGCAATGGGAATCCGCTTGGAGCTTGGGCTTCGCTATTCGCTTATCAGCAAACCCGAAGCGCCCAAAGCGGCTCCGACACCGCCGCCGCCAGCGGAAATTGATATATTCGTAGAAGAGCCTCCAGCAAAAACTATCTCACTGAAAAGAGACAGTTTTATGGGGAAATTAATATCTGGAAATGAACTGTTGGCAACATCACCGCTTGTGAATGCAGTATTCTTCAAGCGCGGCGAGTTCGCTATTCCACCGCAATATTCCGATAAAATGCCGCGCGAAGAAGATTTATTCGGTGGCGATGCACTTTCGCTGCATAGCAACGTATTGCCGAGAATCGCGACTATCGTCAAAAATAATCCAAATTCCGCTATAGTGCTTGAAGCATCTACATCTGGCGCAGAATATGAGCCCGAAGGCATAGAGCTTGCACGCAATAGAGCGAAAGCGGTAAAAGAAAGGCTTATTTCGCTGGGAGTGCCTGAAAATAAAATTAGCGAATCGCCCCGCATAAGCCCAAGGTACCCGTCTAATCAAGATTTCACCGAAGGCGTTGATGAAAATCAGCGTGTTGATATTATCGTCAAAAATGCACCACTGCAAGAATATGTAGATATTCAAAAGTATAGAGAAATTGATGGGAAATTTGCTTTGAATCTGGATTATCAGAATTATCCCGTCGGAGCAAAAGCAAGCATCAGCACTTCTTTTGATAAGGATAGCAAGGCAGTTGAACGCGGAAAGATAGAAATGCCTATCAAACAAAGAATTGACGAAGATACCGAACTTTATACTTTAGATTATATTGTTTCAATCGGCAGCGATACCTACACGCAAAAAGATAGCTTATACGTTAGCAAATTAGCAAAAGAAACAATACAGCTAAATTTAGAGAATTTTGAGGCAGTTTTAAGATTTGATTATAATAGTTCTGCACTTAGCGATGATAATAAAGGGCTTTTGAAACAGCTCGCCGAAAAGCTGCCCGAAGGCTCAGTAATTCAAATTTTGGGCAGCGCCGACGCACTTGGCACACAAGAGCGAAATATCAAGCTATCGAAAGAAAGAGCAGATAATACCGAGCTTTTCATAAAATCCGTAGCGGGCAATAAATTCAAAATTGAAACTGGAATTAATCAGGATAAATTCAACGAAACAACCCCACAGGGACGATTTTTGAATAGAGCAATTAGAATAAAAGTAAAAAAATAGACAAAAACAATGGAAAATATAATTAGAGAATATAAATGCTTAGACCACGGATTTGTTCGCTTGGTGGATTATATGGGCGACGATACTTCGATAGTCCAAGCAGCTCGCGTGTCGTATGGCAAAGGCACTAAAAGCGTGAGCGAAGATACTGGGCTTATACGCTATTTAATGCGAAATATGCACACATCGCCATTTGAAATGGTCGAGTTTAAATTTCATGTCAAGCTACCGATTTTCGTTGCAAGGCAGTGGATTCGCCATAGGACTGCTAATGTAAATGAATATAGCGGCAGATATTCCGAAATGACTGATGAATGCTACTTGCCAATCCCAGAGCAAGTGCGTAGCCAAAGCACAAATAACAAGCAAGGCAGGTCTGACGAGCAAATGAGCGGCGCCGATGAAATTATCGAAACGATGGGCAAAACTCAAAAGTATCTATATTCGGAGTATATGGAGTTATTAGATAAAGGGCTTGCTCGAGAGCTTGCGAGAATAAATTTACCACTATCGAACTATACAGAATGGTACTGGAAGATAGATTTGCACAATCTTTTTCATTTCTTAAGATTGCGATTAGACAAGCACGCCCAGTACGAAATCAGGGTTTATGGCGAAGCTATTGCAAAAATTATACGGCAGATAGTACCAATAGCATACCAAGCGTTTGAAGATTATGTATTGCGTTCTGTGCAATTTTCCAGAAATGAAGTTGAAGCACTGAAACGCATGCTATCGAATGAGCTGCCAGCAGAAGACAAACTGATAGAAATAGGCTTAAGCAAACGCGAAATTGCAGAATTTAAAGTGTTCTTTGTAGATTGAGAAATAGTTTTTATTTTTGTAGTTCAATAATTATTACAAACAACTAAATAATAGTTAGGAAATGGCGCATCATAAATCAGCGGAAAAAAGAATTAGACAGTCGCAAAAGCGTCGTCTATACAACAGAGCAAATAAGAAATTAGTTAAGCAGGCTATTCGTGCCGTACGCGAAGCGAAAACACACGAAGAAGCTATGCCATTGGTAAATAAGGCATATAGCATATTAGATAAAGTAGCGGCTCGCGGCGTTATCCATAAAAATAACGCAGCTAACCACAAGCAAGCAGTTGCAAGATTAATGAAGAAACTTCAAGCTTAAAAGTTGATATAGCTGCACCCGTAGCTCAACTGGATAGAGCATCTGACTACGGATCAGAAGGTTTGGGGTTCGAATCCCTACGGGTGTACCCAAGAAAAGCCTTGAAATTGCAATCTTTCAAGGCTTTTTTGTTGTGTAGTTTTGTTTTTGCTTAGCCGCTTGTGTTTAACCCAATTAATTCATTAGGAACTCTAACTGGCTGCGCATCCGTAAGGAAAGGTTAGGTTTTAAGATGTCCTACACCTTCGAGGTGTAGGACATCTGGAAAAGTGCAATTACCTAACTATCACTATCCTCGCCATCTGCACGCTGCCACCCGCGCTTATCATCGCTTGATATACGCCGCTTGGCAAGTCGCTTGTGTTTAATCTGATTATGCCATTTGCTGCTGCATCGCTTGTTTGGAGCATTAGCTGCCCTGCTTGATTAAATAATCTTACTTCAACTTCGCCTTCGCTTGCTATGCCCAAGTTCAACATTACTTCCGTTGTGGCTGGCTGCGGAGTTATTGTTATTGTCAGCGTCCTCGTTGCATCATCTTTGACACCAACACCATTATCTTCCGTCGTAAAGCTCCACACTGCTGACCAATCTGAAGAATTACTTGCATTAAGCGATTGAACGCGCCAGTAGTATTGCGTGTTATTTGCTAAACCGCTTAATGATTTACTTGTTGCTGCTACTACATCATTTACTAACAAAGTAGCAAATGTATTGCTTGCCGATAGCTGAACGCGGTAGCTTGTTGCACCGGCTACAGCTTCCCAAATAAGTAGTGGCGATAACGATATATTCGTTGAGGCATTAGTTGGGCTAACAAGCGTAGGTGGATTTAGCTCTATTTGCTTGTATTTCGCTATATAGCCATCATAGTCGCCACTATTAGCAAGCGTAATGCCGCTGTTGAACAATAGAGTTCTAGATTCAAACCAGCCCGCCACATAGACATTATCACTTGCATCTACTGCTATGCTATAAGCAGCCTCCCAACTTCCCCCTGCAATTTTCTCTGCCCACTCGCAAAGACCTGATGAATTATATTTCGCCATATAGCTATCAGCACTTCCACTATTTGTCAGCGTAATGCCGTTGTTGAATGATAGTGTGCCAGATTCAAACCAGCCCACCACATATACATTATCGCTTGTATCTAATGCTATGCTATAAGCAGCCTCCCAACTTCCCCCTGCAATTTTCTCTGCCCACTGGCAAAGACCCGTTGAATCATACTTCGCTATGTAGCTGTCAGCACTTCCACTATTTGTCAGCGTAATGCCGTTGTTGAAGGTTAATGTAGGTGAACCGAAATAGCCTGCCACGTATATATTGCCGCTTGCATCTAATGCGATGCCATTGGCATAGTCCCCATTCGTACCTGCAATTTTCTCTGCCCACTGGCAAAGACCCATTGAATCATACTTCGCTAGATAGAAGC
>JAKIZN010000020.1 GCA_022708005.1 Bacteroidota bacterium
TTTAATTTCGCTATCTCCTCCCAAGAGATAAAACAACTCAGCCGAAGCAAAAGGACGTGCCCACGCTGCTAATTCTTTATATTCCGCTTCTATTCTATTCCTTAAGAAAAATTTATCGTCCTCTTTTACTTTAAATCGAGCTTGCAGCCTTACTCTATCGGATAGCTCAAATCCCGCGTAATTATATTTAAAATAAAAATTTAGATGCGTTTCATGAGCATATTTATCTTTTGTCCGCTTTTTCACATCGGGGTATGCTTTGTAACGATAGAACAGCCCCATGCGAAACCAGTTAGTAAATTTATAGCTTGCACCAATATCGCTTAGACTTTGCTCTAAAACTTTTCGCTCTTTATAGTATCGCATCTCTTGCGAAAGCGAAATAGTCCAATCTTTGTCAATGGCATATTTAACCCCAAATTCTCCCCAAATTTTCCTGTCTTCTGTGCGCTTATTAGCTGCCGAAAGGCTATTCGCAGCAAATAGCAGCACAGCCAGCAAGAATAAATTAGATAGTTTAATCATCGTCGTCATCATCTTCCACAAATTCATTGACGTAATGTCCATTGTTAGACTTGTAATAAATTCTAATTTCAGCCGTATCGCGAAGGAAATCAATTCGCCCGATTTCTACCCTATTAATTTGCAGTCCAGTTCTATTTTGTAAATCTTCTATTAATTCATTATGAAATTGCGGTTTAAGTAAATTTATTTTTTCATATTTTATATATTTCATCAATTCTTTATCTTTATGGATGTATTCAAAAGTATATACGGAGCCAATAGCAAGCAAATTAACAGTAATTAGCTCAATCAAAGAGAAATCTAGCGCGGATAAGGAATTGATAACCGCGATGCTAATCGACATAAAAAAATACGTCATATCCTTTGCGGGCAACGGTATTGTGCGATACCTAAGTATGGAAAAAATTGCAAAGAGACCAAACGAAAAGCCAATGCTCAAAGCACTGCTGCTTAAATGGTAGCAAATTAAGAAAATTACGACATTGAAAATCCCAAAAGTGAATAAATATTCGCGGCTTTTGTTGAATTTCTTGTATATTAATTGGGTAATTATCAGAAATACAGAAATATTTAAGGAAAACTTAGTTAATAAGAGTAATATTTGGCTAAAACTTACTTTAAAAAGTTGAATATCCATCGCTTATACCTGCTATCTTATTTAGTGCCAACAACTTTGGTTTAAATCTATTATACTTTTTTGCCTGACCAGTCAAAATTATACCAATGCAGTACTTGCTAAAACTGCTAATGGGGCGCATATTGAATTTCTTAAAAGCATCAGCAGTCGCAGTGCTTATATATCGATTTTTATGCTTTACTTCTATTAGCAAAATATTATTTAATTTTTTTTGGTAATGGTTGCCGGCATATTCTATATCGAAATCTAAAGTTATTTTTTCTTTAAGTGTTTCGCTAAATAGCGTAATTCTTTTATAATTCACATCTAAAGTTTTAGATAAATCGCTTGGATTTAAAGAAGTTATAGACTTAATGAAACTACTCGAAAGTATTGGCGTTTGCTGGTCGTGCCAAGCGACGCTTTGCCGAACTTTATGCGTTATAGCGCTGCTTTTTCGCTTGATTTCAATAAAGCAAGCATTGGAATCCAAATACTTACGGTTTCTAATTTTCAGCCTTTTTGTATTGCCATTATGGTGCTTGGAATAAAACTGAAAATCTTCGGTATCGAAATAGCAATTGGAATAGCTGAAAACTTTTTTATCGTCAATTTCTAATACTTTAAATGCGGGCAAAAGCTCGGCTAAAATATCAGGTAATAACTTTATATGTGTTAAAAACTTAGTGTCATATCTATCGAGCAAATTCAATCTATTGAGTTTATTCAAATCAGAAGATTGAAATTGAGCCAAAACCGCTATATTTATATTTTTTTGCTCGCTATTCATAAATTTACACTTGCTTAGAATATGCACGAATTAACTACTTTATCCAAGCCGTTCTTAATTACTAATTAATCATAAATTAATATAATACAATCTGCAATATAATCATTTCTTCGCTTAAACCCAAATAATACATTCGAAGCCTTTCTATTACCTATTTGATGTTTTCCAGATGTACTACACCTCGAAGGTGTAGGACATCTTAAAGCCAAATGATTCCTTATGGATAGACAATCAGTTAGAGCCCCTAATGAATTATTTGGGTTGAAAAACAAAAAGCTCCGGATATTAGTAATCTGAAGCTTTTAGCAAAAATTATAGATATTTTATTTTATCTTATCGAGCCCGTTGCTTAAAGCAGTGATAAGGTCATCGACATTTTCAATACCGACAGAAATTCTAACTAATCCATCTGTTATTTGAGCTTGCTTGCGTGCTTCGGGCGACATTCCCGCGTGGGTCATCGATGCTGGATGCTGAATCAATGATTCCACCCCGCCTAACGAGACGGCAAGCCCGAATATCTCTATATTATTCATCAAAATTTTGCCCGCTTCGATGCCACCTTTTAGCTCAAATGCTATCATCGAGCCAGTGCCACTCATTTGCTTTTTAACCAAATTATATTGCGGATGCGATGGCAATCCCGGATAGCGTACCCACTCGATTTTATGATGATTATTCAGGAAATCTGCCACTTTTACTGCATTTTCTTGTTGTTGCATCACGCGAAGTTTCAATGTTTTCAAGCCGCGATGAACAAGGAAAGAGTTGAATGGGTCAATTGTTCCGCCTAAATGATTTAATGTCTTTCTGAAGTTGGGATAATCTTTTTCATCTTTTAGCACAATTATACCAGCTACAACGTCGGCATGCCCATTCAAATATTTTGTCATGCTATGGATAATATAATCGGCGCCAAGTTCGAAAGGTTTTTGCAGAATTGGGCTCATAAATGTATTATCAACGGCACATTTAGCGCCGATTGATTTTGCTATGGCACTAATTTCTGCAAGGTCGCTCATAACCATTGTCGGATTGCCCGGCGTTTCTGCATAAATCATTTTTGTATTTGGCTGTATTGCTTTTTTTACTGCTTCAATATCCGATGTATCCACAAATGTTGTTGTTATGCCGAATCGCGGCATTACGTTAGCAAGCAAAGTAGCAGTTGCTCCATAGCAAGATTCACTGCTGATGATATGGTCGCCTGCGTCTAATGTTGCGGCAAATAAAGTATGGACAGCCGCCATGCCGCTAGCGCAGCCTAATGCTTTTGCTCCACCTTCGAGTATAGCAACTGCGTCTTCCATCGCTTCAACGGTTGGGTTACGCATACGTGTATATATATAGCCTTCTTCCTCGCCTTTAAACAGTCTTGCTCCGTGGTCTGCGTCATTAAATTTAAAGGTTGATGTTTGATAGATTGGAGTTACAACAGCACCTTCTGCCGTTTCCTTTAATCCAGCATGGACGCATTTAGTCTCTACGCCATAATTACGAATGTTTTTCAAAATATCCTCCAAATGTTATATCTTATTTAAAAATAAGTAAAAATTAAAGTTTACAAAACTAAATAAAATAGCTAAGTAAAGCAAATACGTTTATCGATTTTTCTTCGCCGCAGGCAGTTGCATGAGCAAACTAAAGCTCGCCTGCTGATAAAACATCGAAGCCAGCTCTTCGTCAATACTTTTATTTGGATGCATTTTAATTTAAATAAATATGAAAAAAAATATTGTTTTGCTGTTGCTGCTTTTTGCATTTTCAAATGCGTTTTCTCAAAGTGCAGCCGACCAGAAATTTAGGCTTGCCGATTCTTACGAAAAAAGTGGCGACTTGCAAAATGCCTCGCGGCTGTACGAAGAGCTACATAAAGAATTTCCGAATAATCAAGTATTTTTTGAATCGCTCGCAAGAACTTTTTTAGGGCTGAATAAATACAGCGAGCTAATGCCATACGTCAGAGATAAATACAGCAAAAGCAAGGACATAGGCACTAGCGTTCTTTATGCAGAATTGCTATGGCGCGCAGGCACTACCAACGAAGCAAACAGCGTTTGGGACAAAGCAATGACCGATTTCGCTGATAGCGAAGCGGCTTATTTGCAAATATCTAACTCCCAAGTCCAATTAAGACTTTTCGACAAAGCTATTTCCACTTTGCTCAAAGGTCGCAAAAATCTATCCAAGCCCACTATATTTGCCGACCCTTTAAGTAAATTATACATAGCCATTGGCAATTACCAACAAGGCACAAGCGAAGTATTGCTAATGCTTAAAAGTAATTGGAACTTAGCGGTAGCGCAAGGAAGAATTTACGCCTTAATAACTGACGAAGCGGCACAAGGTTATATCCAGAAAGAGCTGAAATCTTTCGCGGAAAGCAACGCAGACAACATAATATCGCAAGAACTTTATGCGTGGTTTTTGAGAACTATCAATAGGCTCGACCAAGCTCTCGACGTCTATAAAAATATCGATAGATTGAAAAAATCGAATGGCGCCGACTTAATTAGATTTGGCGAAGATTCCCGCAGAGATGGGCAATATGAAATCGCACTTAAAGCATTTGGAATTGTCATAGATATGGGCAAATCAAATCCTTACGTCAATTCTGCACTCTATGGATACGCCCGAACTTTAGAAGAAAAAATATTGCAGAATAAAAAAATAAGCCGCGACGAAGCAAATGAGATGATTAAGCGCTACCGTAACATTATCAAAGATTTCCCCAACTCTCAGCAGGCAACCGAAAGCAGATTGAGAATTGCAACAATATCATCTAATTTCCTGCATGATGATGCAACAGCTATCAGCGAGCTACAAGCTGTAACAAAAGAACGCCCATCAACTCATTTGGCAGCAACTGCTTCAATCGAGCTTGCTAATATATATATCAATCAAGAGCAATTTGAAACGGCAGAGCAAGTGTTGCTCGATGTTTCTAAAAAATATAAAAATAACTTGCAAAGTTATGCTAATAAAGCAAAATTAATGACTGCCGAAATTGTTTTCTACAAAGGCTTGATAGATTCATCGCTTACCCTATTTGCAGAGTTAGCGATAGCGCCAGAAACAGATATTGCAAACTCAGCGCTGAGCAAAATCGTGTTGATTGAGCAAAATAGACAATATGTCCAAGGATTGGTCAAGTTCGCAAAAGCCGAATTTCTCGAAAGAAAAAATGACATACAAGGAGCAATAAAGCAGCTTGGTGAGGTAATAGCTATTTCGAGCGACGACGATTTGGCAGAGCTATCGTTTAAGAAAAAAGCTGAGCTACAGCAATCAATCGGCGACACCGAAGGCGCTATCGCGACGGTCGATAAGCTGCTGAATGAAATTCCAGACACAATTTATGGTGATATAGCTTGCCTTATCAAAGGAGAATGCTTGACGGCAATCGGCAAAAAGGAAGAAGCAATCGCCGTTCTGACTGACGTGCTTGTTAAATATCCGCGTTCAATTTACCTTAGTGAAGTTCGCGAGAAAATTCGTAAATTGCGTGATGAGCAATCGTAAGTTTGATGATTAAGGAATAGAATGCCTTTTGTAAAAAAAATATCCAGCTTGCTAATACTTGCATTAATAGCTATTTCCCTACCTTTTGCAAGCGTAGATGCTAAGCCTAAAAAAAGAAAAGCTGCGCCGAAGACATATCCCCCGCCATCGCACTTTTTCGTGCAAGATACTTTGCTTGCCGACGGCGTTGCTTATAAACGGGTATTTATAACTATAAAAGGCGTAAAGCACGATGTCCATGTTTTGCAAGCTGATTTGCAGAGTGCCGATTGCGAAGTTAAAATAATGAAAGCCAACCAAAATATAGCATCACTCGCCAAGCTACATGACATAATGAAATATTACGATTCGCTTGAAGCAAACAAAATATTGGGGGCTGTAAATGCCAATTTTTGGCGAGCTTATTCTAATCTCCCAATTGGTCCGGTGATGATAGACGGCGAGTTAGTAGAAATGAATAGTTATAAAGAATGGACTAGCTTTTTCGTAAACCAAGACGGAGTGCCGTTTATAGACAATTTCAAAATATCGGGCTATGTTCATCAAAATCTGCAAGGCTATGAAATTGTCAATGTCAATCGGCGGAAAGATTCCATCGGGGTGGTGCTTTATAACAAATATGGCGGAGACGTAATTCCATATATAAATCATAGTAAAATCAATGATATGCTCGAAGCAACTCTTGAAAATCAAGAAAATGAGGCGATTTATAATGACTCAACTGAGCAAGAGTTTGATTATGATATGTTAAAGGAGGAGCTTTTGCAGGCGGAGCGAGCAAGTTCGATAGAGTTTAATCTGCCAAAAGTGGCGGTTGAATACTTAAGGAGTCCAGCTCTGAATAAGAACTTATACTGCGTTGTTCGCAGTATTAGCCTTAAAGAAATAGCAATGCCTGCAAATGGTTGTGTGCTGTCTTATGGCAAAAATTATTCTTCGAGCGAATTGCCAAAAGTCGGCGATACGCTAATGATAAGATTTAACACCAACATAAGCCCCAAAGAGCAATTTACTGAAGCAGTTTGCGGCACTCCAAGATTAGTTCGCAATGGAGTTGCCTCGCATGAAGCATTAAAAGAAGGCTCTAAAGGAAAAAGATTCATCAATCATAGCTTACCGAGAACGGCGTTGGGTATCAACAAGCAAAAAAACAAGTTGTTCATTGTAGCTGTTAAGCCCGATAATGCAGTAGAGCGAACAAGCGGAGCGAGCTTGGAGCAATTAGCGGCGATAATGAAATATCTTGGCTGCCATAATGCTATGAATTTGGACGGCGGCGGCTCAACTGTTATGGTTATTAACGGCGAAAATGTGCTCAATACAGAAGCGCCTAATTCTTCGCGAAGAATCTCCGTAGGCATAGGAGTAGCCGCTACAAAACACTATTTTCACTTATCTCCGTAAGGCTGACGCAAATGAACATAAATAGCCAAATTTCTCACTTCTTTCGCTCAATTGGCTTGATTTATTTTGCAGACCTTGTTCGCTACAAATTCAAGCAAATATCTATGCGTAGCGAAAATCAGAGTTTTAAAAGAAAGCATCCGCATTTTAAACTGCCGCCGGACTACTTGCTATATGAGTCCTTTCAGCTAAACTATACTTTATATTATGAAACAGGCAGAGAGACTGCCGAATGGCTCGCAAATCATTTTAAAAAATATGTAGAGCTAAAGGATGTTAAAATTCTTGATTGGGGCTGCGGACCGGGTAGAGTGATACGCCATTTACCAGATTTCGCAGGGGCGAATTGCAAAATTTATGGTACAGATTATAATGAGCGTTCTATCGAATGGTGCAAAGCCAATCTTGAGCTAATCAATTTCAACTTAAATACGCTCGACGCCAAATTGCCCTATCCGAATAATTTTTTCGACGTGATATATGGCTTGTCAATTTTCACGCATTTATCTGAAAAGATGCACGCTGATTGGGTGGGCGAGTTAATGCGGCTACTCAAGCCTAATGGTATACTCTTTATCACTACACAAGGCGATATTTATAGGAGCAAACTAATAGAAAGCGAGCGAAAAATATACGACGCAGGGCAGATAGTCGTTCGCGGAAAGGTCAAGGAAGGGCATAGGACGTTTTCTGCTTTTCACCCTGAAAAGTTTATGCGAAAGTTATTTGATAATTACGAAATAGCAACCCATATTCAACCCGAAGCAAGCGAGCAGAACCCATTCCCGCAAGATATTTGGATTATTAGAAAGCCTAATAATCCGCGGAGTGTGTAGTCCTCTGATTAATCCCAAATAATTCATTAGGAACTCTAACTGACTGCGTATCCGTAATAAAAGATTAGGCTTTCAGATGATACTCTCACCTGCTACCTTATGAGACAGCCCCATCTGGTGAACAGCGAATAGGCAATGAAAAAGTTTCTATTGAATAATTTAGCTTCAATCAATTTTATTCACTTTTGGTATAGTTATGCAAAGAATTTGATTTTTTATTAGGAATATTATTTTTTTTTTACGATATTTGTTTGTTGGATAAAATAAAATATTAACAAATAACGTTTAAAATCGTTTTAATGTAATAATTGGCAATGGCAATAAAATATTTTTGTAATAAAGGAGGAATTATGAAACTAAAGAAAATGGTCTCAGTATTGGGGCTAACTATGTCTCTGATGCTTTCCTCGTCGCTATTGACTGACTGCACTAGCAAAATCACAGAAGAGCAAATGGCTCAACTTCAGGATTTGCGTAGGCGCGAAAGTCAATTAAACCAAAATATATCGACGAAGAATGCGGAGATTTCCAAAGTAGAGCAAGAGCTCAACGCTCGCAAATCGGAACTAACTAATTGCCAGAAAGACCGCGAATTTGTTAAGCAAAAATTAGCTCAATGGCCCAATGTGTGGCCAGATTAATGTCCTTAATCTATTCTAAAATGTAAAATTTTTAAAAATTGGAGAATTATGAAAAAGATATTCATTTTAATTGGAGCAATTTTGTTTTCGAGTTCGGTGCTTTCGGCGCAGGTTGTTTTACCTCCTGCAAGCAAGCCAGACGCAGAGCTTACCAAAAAAGAAGCCGAGCTTAGAATACAAGATTTTCAGTCCCGCGTTGCTGAACTTGAAACAAAACTAAATGGCTTAAATGCTAAATATGATGGGATTCAAGAAGAATTAAAACGAGTTAATCAAGAGTTGCTCGACTGCCGCGACGAAATCAGAAAAATGCTTGGAGTAAGCGAAGCAGAAATCGATGCTTTTGGACAAAAATTAGGCGTTTTGGAAGGTAAAGTTCGTGCTATGAAATCACTTTCAGACGATCAACTTGCCGATAGAACTGATGAAATTAAAGCTTTAGAAGAAGAATGGAACAGTTTGAAAACTAATAAAATAGCTATAATGCCACAATTCTTTGATAGAATGGTAAGACTTGGCAGAGACATCAAAGGGTTATATAGAGAAAAGAAAATCAATTCTTACACTGTTGGTACTTGGGCAATAGACAAAGACTGCTTGTGGAACATTTCGGGCAAGATGGAAATTTACGGCGATCCTTTCCAATGGCCCAAGATATGGCAAGCGAATACAGACCAAATCCGCAATCCCGATATTATTCATCCGGGACAAATTTTGAAAATTCCTGCAAAGGGACCCAAGACTCCGGAAGAACTGAAGGCTGAAAGAAGATATTGGAGAAACAAGCGAGCTGCAGCAGCCAAAGAGGCTGAAAGCGCTACTCCCGGCAACTAATCTACAGTAAAAAAGTTTAAGAAACTGCTTGCTCAAACAGAGAGCAGGCAGTTTTTTTATTTAATCCAAATAATTCATTAGTGGCTCTAATTGAATGTGTATCTGTAAGGAAATGTTAGGTTTTAAGATGTCCTACACCTTCGAGGTGTAGGACATCTACTATTGCTCCCCTTCGCCTTTGGAGAAGGGGTTGGGGTTTGAGGTCAAAATTCTTATTGCATTATTTGGTTAACTTCACGAAATTGCTCGAGGCAACTTTTTTTATAATTATTTGGTTATTATCGAAAAAATAGTTATTTTTGTAAATTGTAAAGGTGTCGTAGCCAAGTGGTTAGGCAACGGTCTGCAAAACCGTGAACGCCGGTTCGAGTCCGGCCGACACCTCTTTTTTATGTGAAATTTTAGACTTTTGGAGAAAAATGGGAACAACCAGCGATTTAAGACCGGGCGCCGTCATCAAATTCAACGGTGAAAATTGCTTAATTATGGAATCAGAACATAGGACTCCCGGCAACCTTCGCGCTTTTTATCAAGTTAGAATGCGCAGTTTGAGAACTGGCAGAACGCTTGAAAATCGTTTCCGCTCAGGCGAATCTATTGACTTTGTGAGAGTGGAGAAGCACGATTATCAATATCTTTATAAAGATGGCGACAATCTAATTTTTATGAACAACGAGACTTACGAGCAAATACCCGTCGATGGCTCTTTTTTGGGCAATGGCATTAACTTTTTGAAAGAAAATCAAATGGTTCAAATAGCGTTTGAAGAATCTACCGTTTTAAGCGTAGAACTGCCTCCTACCGTCAATCTTCGTGTTATCCATACCGAGCCCGGCGTAAAAGGCGACACAGCAACAAACGTGCTAAAGCCTTCAACTGTCGAAACAGGAGCACAGGTAAATGTTCCTTTATTCATCAACGAAGGCGACTTAATCAAAGTTAATACAACCACTGGCGATTATATGGAAAGAGTGAAAGAATAGCTCGTTTTCAATATATTATAAGTATAAAAAAGCTGCCGCAAAAGGCAGCTTTTTTGTTTGAGTATGGTTACGAGATTATATCCAATTGGCTTGAAGATGGGGCTGCCTCATAAGGATAAAAATCGTCTAAAATTGATAAAACAACCCATCAAAATGATGATTTTACTTAAAAAAACTCAATGTAGGCGATTTATTAAGGTTATTTTTTTCTAAAAAAATTTTACTAATACTTATGAGACGGACCCGTCTTAAAGCCAAGTTGTAACGAACCCAAAGGGTTCAAATGTTTGTAGTAATGAATAACCGGAGATTTATACAACCCTGTAGGGGTCGCATTAGGTTAACATTATACGACTCCGTAGGAGTCGAATTAGGTTATGCAATCTTATTTTCTACAAACATCAAATCCCTTCGGGATTAAAATAATTCCAAATAATGTATTAGAAACCTTTTGATACAACCCCATCTGAAGAACAGCGGATAGACAATGACCACGCCCCATTGCTCAACACACAGTCAGCTATAGTTATGATGAACTATTGGAAATAAATTAACTATTTATGATTTATTGATTTATATTTATTAGTCTGTGCTTTTTTGCGAAAAATTTATTGACTTTGTGCTTTTTTTTTGCTAATTTTATTGAACTTTATGCAGTAACGTTTGCTATCACTATCGAGAAGGTGCAATATGAGAAAAATTATACTCTATTTAATAATTATTATTTCTTTGCCGGCACTTCTTTTTGCAGGCAAAGATATTAAGATTAGCAGAGAGTTTTCGCTACTTACTTCGCAGCAAGCGCAAGGCTACTTAAAGCCATTCTTCACGACAATAGGCGAAAGTTTCAATAGCGGGCTATACACCAGAGCCGATTATAAACCAACTTGGAGCGTGGCTATTGACGTTACTGCTATGGGAATGTATATTCCAAGTTCACAAAAAGAATACGATGCCGCACTGCCAGACCTTTTTGGACAAAGCAGCCACGTTTTAACTGCAAAGCGAGAAAATGGGAAAATTACAGAAAATATAGGCGGATTCATCAAGCAGCCAACGCTCTATGGCGGAGCTTCGCAAGCAGTGTTTGCCGCATCTCAAAACCGCTTTCCGCCAGACTCTTTCTATAAAACAGTTGCGTTCATAGAGGGCAATAATATTAACTTTATGTCGGGGCTGCCAGCGTTGCAAATAGCTATCGGCATACCAACGCGAACGCAAATTAGAGCAAGATTTCTATCTGTTCCGCTGGAAAGCGAGAACCTATCTTATTTTACTATCGCTATTAATCAAAATATTGATAAGCTATTTGATATTTTTGATGACGAAACGCACTCGCTTGCGGCGCATTTTGCATATCATTCGCTAAACCGCAAGCCGGGATTAGAAATATCATCTATGGCTTTGGGATTGCACTTTAGCAAAGAGCTGTCGCAAGGATTTAGCGGCACATTAGGTTTGCAATACGAGAACTTAACAGGTAAATTTAAGGCAATAAAAAAGACATCACATAGCGGCGATTTAGTAAACAACCCATATCCAGAAATAAGAAATGGTTTGCCGTTCGCTTTTGATATTGAATCATTTACCAATTTTCGCATAGGCGGAGGGCTGTCGTATAAGTTAGGCTTTTTTGAGCTTACTGGCTCGGCTTATTATGCTTCACAGCCAATTTTAGCTCTTAGTGCTACTTTCTGGCTATTTGAACAAAAAGAAAAAACTCCACCGCCGCCACCACCACCCGCTCCAGAACCAGAGCCTGAACCAGAGCCGATACCTATTATAGTGGATAATATTCAAATAGACGCTGCGCCACAGCCAGAGGTGCCTACTCTCGCTATTGACGCTCCCGCAGCCAAAAAGCTTAGTGCTGATGTTGCTGCTTTCTCTGTCGAAGATGGTATTGAAAAGCCACTTTTGACTATTAAAATAGAAGAAACAATATCCAAGCACGTTTCGCCCTTGCTCCCCATGATATTTTTTGACGATAATAGCTCTGATATTCCAGCAAGATATGTGAAAATCAGCAAAGATTCCGCAACGCGACTTGCAAATGCCGAAGTCGCTGAAGGCAACGCTCTCGACGTTTATTATGGAATTATGAATATCATCGGCAAAAGAATGAACACTTGGAAAAATGCTAATATAACATTGACTGGCACTAATTCTGGTATCGGCAGCGAAAAAAACAATACTAAACTATCCGCGGCAAGAGCCGAACAAGTGAAAAATTACCTTGTAAGCGTTTGGAATATAGAACCAAAGCGGATTAAAGTGGTTTCAAGAAATTTACCAGCTCAGGCGTCTAATTCGAAAGATCCAGATGGAATAGAAGAAAATCGGCG
>JAKIZN010000293.1 GCA_022708005.1 Bacteroidota bacterium
TCGGCAGCACTGCCAGACTCTGATTTGTCAGAGCCGAGCAGAATCGCTGTGTATGGCGAAGCAGTGCAACAAAACAACCCCGTAGAAACATACTATTTTTCGCCTATTTTAGATAAATCATATAGAGTAGAACTTAGTCCAATTCATGACGGGCAATTTGCTACGTTTTTTGTGGAAACACCTTTAGAAGTAAAGGCTTTATCGCAAGACGATGACGAGAGGCAATCGCGTAAAGACGGGCAGTTCCTAAGTAGCCTATCTTTGCGGTTAGCGGAGCTTGAGGTGGGCAAGGAAATTTTGCCAGAATTTTTGCCAGATATTAAAGAATATACTAACGCGGCGTTTGCAACATTCAGCGAGCTCGACCATAAGAAAGGAGCATTAATTATAAAGAGAATTGAAGCAGATGCGGCATTTATTAAATTGGTTACAATGGTCGCAGGCGAAAAAATATTAAGCACAGAGTCGCCTGTTGACGAAGAAACTTACCAGGCGTTAGAGACACACTTACCGAGACAACTTTTGGAAGTATTCCGCCACTGATGGACAAGGCAATACGTGGGCTGACAGGGCTGAGGCGATTTGTGGGAGTCGCTCACATTATCGATGGTAAGCTCTATGGCACAACGGTTCTTGCGTTTAAACGGAATCAGGCTATACCTTCAAAATCATTATTGAATTCTTATGCATATTTGATAGCATTGGCGTTGCGCCGAAATATTGCAGAAGCTAATATTAAATCGAGCGAAGAAAGATTCCGCAACTTAGCCGATTTTCTGCCTCTATCAATTTGTGAAACAGATACTAACGGTAAAGTTACATTTGCAAATCAAGCGGCACTCAATGTATTCGGCTATTCCCAAGAAGATGTTTTAGCCGGAGTTTATGTATCTGATATTATCGAGGACTTGCAATTTGACTTGAAAGAGTTAGTGCATAATTATTCCCTTATCAGTAGCAATTTACGCGGTGTGCGGAGTAGGGAGGTCGTGGCTATTCGCAAAGATTTATCAAAGTTTCCTGCTTTGATATTCTCGAATTTGCTATTCAGAGGAGGCGAACCCATTGGCATTCGTGCCGCTTTAATAGATATTACTGAACAAAAGAAAGCTGAAAGGGAAATAAAAGGGCTAAATGAAAGTTTGGAGCGGAAGGTCGAAGAGCGGACAGCTGATTTAAACACGGCATTAAAGTCGCTCGGAAGAGCTAATGCTGAATTAGTAAGGCTAAATGCCGAAATTGCTAACGAGGCAAGGGCTTTAACGCTAGCCAATGAGCAGCTTGAAATATCAAGGCACCAGCTTCTTGAAGCTAACCAGAGCAAAGATAAATTCTTTTCTATTATAGCGCATGACTTGCGAAATCCCATCGGAGGCTTGCGAAATCTACTTGAAACGATTACTCTGTACCACAGCAGAATCGCACCCGACGAAATGCTTAACTTGATAAATAGCGCATACGGTACATCTGTGAAAGCTTATGACCTGCTTAGTAATTTATTAGAATGGGCACTCCTGCAACGAGATAGTATTCGCTTTAATCCCGAAGTGTGCTAGCTACAGCCTATTGTGGAGGAAGTGTTAGAGCTTTTGCAGCCCAATATAGAAAGCAAAGAAATTGCAATCGTCAGCAATATTTCTTTCACAGACAAGGTTTATGCAGATAGAGAACAGCTAAACACTATGCTGCGAAACTTACTTTCAAATGCAATAAAATATTCTCAAATGGGCGATAAAGTATCGATTACTGCAGATATTGCTAATCCAGAATTTAATGGCTATTGCGTAGTTGCTATTCAAGATGAAGGTATTGGCATAGAACAGAAGAAGTTAGCTAATCTTTTTCAAATAGATAAAATGACATCAGTCGATGGTACTTCTGGTGAAAAAGGCACGGGCTTAGGGCTGATTCTTTGCAAAGAGTTTATCGAAAAGCATAATGGGAAAATCTGGGCAGAGAGCGAATTTGGCAAGGGCAGTACATTTTATTTCACGATTCCCATAGTTATAGAGCAACTCGCAGGCTGATGTTTCTAATAACGGTTAAACCCAAATAATGCAATAGAAGCTCTAATTGGCTATGTCTTTAGACAAGGTGGCATGACCCTTTGCCTATCCGCTATTCTCCAGATGTCCTACACCTCGAAGGTGTAGGACATCTTAAAGCCTAACCTTTCCTTACGGATACGCACTCATATAGAGTTTATAATGAATTATTTGAGTTCAACCCAATCAGTAAAATAATCAAAAAAATGTTTGGAAAAGTAAGACTAAATTATTATCTTATTTGTTAATATGAAAATTAGTTTATATTTGACATTTAAATCGTAGTTTTTAATAGGCATATAGCAAATTGCTTGGTCTGTGCTTGCACTTTCGAGCATTCGCCGGCACTATGCTATAACTAAAATTAGCGAAAGTTGATTCTTTTTTCATATATTTTATTAACTTTAGGGGGTTATATTATGACCGCATTTGTACGACGACTCTTGCTTGTCGTTGCGATTCTTGCGATTGCAGGTGTTAGTGCCCAATCGCAGATAAGAATCCAAGATTCTTCAGTAACTACGCTCAAAGAAGCATTCGACCTAATCAATGAAGGAGTTTTCACGGGGGACATCGAAATAAAGATTGATTCCAACGTTGTGGAAACCTCCAGCGCTGTACTAAAAGCATCT
>JAKIZN010000294.1 GCA_022708005.1 Bacteroidota bacterium
GGGCTTGAGTTTGTAAAAAATACTAACTCGGAAATATATGTGTATTCGCTTCTCGACAAGACTACAAAGAATATCACAGAAGGAATGGCTGGTTACGACAAAGCACCTCTTTATTCGCCCGACGGAAAGTGGATAGCATTTTTTAGTATGGAGCGGAATGGCTTTGAAAGCGATAGGAATAGATTGATGCTATATAATCGCCAAACTGGCAAAATTCATGAACTGCCCAAAAATTTAGACCAATGGTGCGAAGAAAAAGTTTGGTCGCCCGACTCCAAGCGTATGTATATTACTGCAACAGATAGCGGAGTGGTTAGTATATTTGAAGTTAATGTCGAAAATGGCAATGTGAAAAAATTGTCGAAAGATAGAGCAGACCACGGCAGCGGGCTTGCCGCTACTAAAAGCGGAAAGCTCATATATGGCAAACAAAGCGTTATGCAGCCTTTTGATATTTGGGCAATGGAACTAAAATCTGGCAAAGAGTCGCAAATTACAAATGTAAATAGCGATGTGATGCTTCAATTTAAAAAGGTGCAAGTGGAGGAACGTTGGATTACGAGCACAGATGGCTCAAAAGTGCATTGCTGGATAGTTTTTCCGCCGGACTTTGATAAAAGCAAGCAGTACCCAATGATTACGTATTGCCAAGGCGGTCCGCAAAGTATGGTCAGCCCAAGATTTCACTATCGCTGGAATATGTTCTTGAATGCTTCTCACGGATATATATTGCTTGCACCAAATAGGCGCGGCGTCCCGGGATTTGGGCAAAAGTGGAACGATGCTATCAGTGGCGATTGGGGCGGTATGCCGATGACCGATATATTAGCCGCAACTGACGAAATAGCAAAAGAGCCTTACGTCAAAAAAGATGGCTTGTGTGCAATCGGTGCAAGTGCTGGCGGCTACACAACGTTTTGGCTCGCGGGACATCACAACAAGCGATTTAAGGCATTTTTATCGCATTGCGGTGTTTTCGACTTGGAAAGCATGTATGGCTCTACCGAAGAACTTTGGTTCCCCGATTGGGAATACGGCGGACCATATTGGGAGAAAGACAATATTAAATTTTACGACAAAAATTCGCCACACAATTACGTGAAAAATTGGGACACTCCAATTATTATATCGACTGGCGAGCATGATTTCCGTGTGCCATACACCCAAAGCCTTGAAGCATTTACTGCGGCGCAAGTCAAGGGCATACCGTCTAAATTGATTTCGTTCCCAGAAGAAACGCATTTTATTTCAAAAATACATGAGTTTATGATTTGGGACAAAGAAGTTTTTGATTTCTTAGATAAATATTGCAAGTAATTTAGGATTTGCTGGTAGGGGCGGAGCTTGCTTCGCCCTTTTTTTGTCTGAATTAGGATTAAAGGATTAGCGTGATAATTTTCGACTATTCAATTTTCTTCCTTTCTTATCCTGATAATCATATAATCTTGAAAATTCTGATTCAGACAAAAGGTGTAGGGCATTTTAAAAACCTCCGTCATCTATATGATGCTGTCGCTCTCCCATTCTCCACTGGACAGAGATTGTGCAGAAATGCAGAATTGGAGTAAAAGAATTATTTCCTAAGCACGATATACCTTACTCAAATATCTTGCCATGAGAAATTTTCGTACCGCAGTATTGCAGCACCCTCATAGCCAATGACTTTGCCTTTTCGTAGTCGTCTTTTGTGATCTCGTCGTACTCGCCCGGATACCGCGTCTGGACTGCATACATCGTCAAACCAACAGACTCTATAACATCCTCGGGCAAATCTTCACCCGATTGTAAAAGCAAACTCGAAAGCACGTTTAAGGAATGTGTTTTAGGAAATTCGATATTTTTATATGTCAGCAAACTTTTCAGCGACTTTTCAACGGACTGCTGCAAATCAAAGCAGAGATCTTCATAGAAAACATCACTGTCATTTTCTGCTAGCACAGACTTCTTAAAAGAACTTATAGCCCTCTTGAACCACAAATTAGCCATTTCATCTCTATCAAGCATAAAGCAACTTCCCTTGAATTATGTCTTTATATATCAAGTGCTTATTCATTGCCTTCTTTTCAAATTCGTCTTCATACTCGACGATTATATCAACGGGCTTGCCAAAGCGAGCCATATCCTTATATAAATTCATTATTAGCTGCTTCCGATTGATTCTTTCGTTTAGCACAATGCAAATATCGTAATCGCTATCGACCAATCCGCTATCAGAAGCACGCGAACCAAACAAATAAATCTTGCTCGGCACTATCCGCTTAAGTATAGTATCAACAATATATTTAACATTATCGTCCATAGCCCAAAAATACACAATGTTTTGCTGAATATCAAGAAAAAAGAAAATCTGATTTTATATTTTTCTGCCACTCCGATTGTTTCAACAATCGCCTTTGTTTATATTCTGCTTTTTGTGGCGATTTTTGCTTTTTCCACATGAATATGACTATAAAATTAAAGGATTACCAAGATTATTTTCGTCTGCTATTCAATTTTCTTCCTTTCTTATCCTGATAATCATATAATCTTGAAAATTCTGATTCAGACAAAAGGTGTAGGGCATCTATTCCTGCTCTCCTTCTCCATTTGGAGAAGGGGCTGGGGTTGAGGTCAGAGTTCCTATCGCATTATTTGAAATTATCTGGGTTCAAACAAAAATGGCTGCCTT
>JAKIZN010000295.1 GCA_022708005.1 Bacteroidota bacterium
ATATCGACAACAAATTCTTTTCCCGAAAAGCTGACCAATAAGCAAATTTCCTTTTGAGAATCATAGCGATATGAATGCTTAATCAAGTTCGAACAAGCCTCATCAACTGCAAGGACGATTTTCGCAGAAACGCTTTCGTCGAAACCAAACTCGATAGCTTTTTGATTTACAAAATTTCGGATTTTTTCGAGTTCGGAATCTTCCGCCTTTGCACAAAAGTAATTGCTATATTTATCAACTTGTAAGCCCATTTGAATATTCGGCTAATTTCCCGTAGTTAAAAATTTATTATACGCATCGCTTTCTTTTTTCTCTATATCAAATAGAAGTGGGAAGCCCAATAAATCAAAAACAGAATAGACTTTTTCGCTCATATCGGACATTTTTATGTCGCCGCCGGCGTTTCGCACATCTTCAATAAATGCCATAAATACCCCGAGTCCAGCACTCGATATATAATCTAATTCGGCAAAATTGACTATAATTTTATTGCTTCCAGATTCGATAGTCGTGGCAAGCTCTTTTTCTAATATCGGCGCCGTGTGGGCATCGAGATAGCCAGCAATGCAAACAGTCGTAATGCCATCAGAACTTCTCTTTTGGGTAGAGAATTTAGCCTTATCCATTTTTTCCAGACTCCTTAATAAATTTATTTTCACTATAAACTATAGCAACAGCAGTCATATCATCATGCGCTGCGCTCCCAGCGCTATGCGATTCAGCCATTTTCGTAATATTGGCAATCAGCAAATCCGAATCGCCAGAATGCAGTCCAGTCGCTACTCTTAATTTTTCCATTCCAAGCTCGGCGCCTTGCGGATTTCTTAGTTCGCTAATGCCGTCAGTAATTAAAAGGCACGCGTCTCCGCTATTTAACTCAACAGAAACTTCTTCTATGAATTTATCAAAAATAGAATTTTCAGCTAATCCAATTCCTAACCCGCTTGGAGTGAGAGACTTAGCTTCTGAGCTTAACTTTAAAAATGCTGGCGGATGCCCAGCCCGCGCCAAAGTTAGTCTGCCCGCTTCATCTTCAATTTTAACGCATAGCATAGTTACATAACTTTGCCTATCTATCAGCCCATATAAAATGCCATTCACTTTCGAGAGTAAATCTTTTGGCGAAGTAGTTTGTTTTACAATCGCTTGCACTGCTCCCTTTAGCTGTGCCATATAGAAAGCTGCGCTCATGCCTTTGCCAGATACATCGCCAATCAAAACGCAAGGATAGCCATCTTTAAATTCTGCTACATCGTAGTAATCGCCGCCGACTTCTTCGGCAGGCAGTGTAAATGCTGATATAGTGAAATTTTTTAGCTGAGGCAGATTGTGCGGCAGTAATTCCTGCTGCATTCGCTTGGCAATCATCAACTCATTTAAATATCTTTCCTTTTCGATGGAATCTTTGAGCAACCGCGAGTTTTCGAGTGCAATATTTACATTATCACCAAAGGCAGCCAATACGCTGATGTCGTCATATTCGAAAGCGTATTCTTCCGAATTTAAGACAACAAGAGTGCCAAAGCGGTGTTTGCCTTGATATAGCGGGATAGCAATAAGAGCATTGGCATTTGCGATAAATGCTTTTAATTGGGCAAACTCCTCCGCTTTGGGAACAGACTCTACGAGCAGCGGAGCAGTTATCATCGTGAATGCTAAACCAAATTTCTGGTCTTGGTGAAACTCCTCAATTGCCTCTGGGGCAACGTTTAATGCCGAACCAAATTTTATTTTGGAGCTATCATCATAAACTTCTATCCAAACGCCGCTGCCACCGCTTGCGTGCAGCGCAAGTTGCGTAACTGTGTTTAACAAGTGCGAAATATCTTTTGATGCAGATTCACTTATAAATCTATTCAAATATGCAAGCGTCGATACTTCCGAACTCTTTCGCTCCACTATGCTTGATGTCGGAAATGCTACAAGCACAGCCCAAAATATTCGCAGTGAATAAAAAGCTAAAAATAGCAATGACGCAGAAAATACGTGATGTCCGCCCGGCAGATAAGCACTCATCAATTGCCCATAAGCGTAGCCGTCGCTTGCCGAATACACGGAGAGCATAAAGGAAATTATAGTTGCAGGCAGCGACAGCCAAAATATAAGCGTTTTTCGCCCACGCGGCAATTGAGCTATCCAAGCATTTTTCTTAGATATTGCAAGCACGATGAAACCAAGTATCATATAGAAAAATGTGCTCATTGAATCGATGCGACTCAGCGACGGCGATATGTGAATAGCTATCTCTATGGCAAACAAATAAATAAGACCAATGCCTATAACTTTCATGAACATTGACGTCTTTTTATGCTTGCGGATATTCAGCCATTTGAATAAGAACCAAATTATATATATTGCAATCAAAAGCGAGATAATAGCTACAAGTTCATTAGCGAGAAAAGTCAGGAATCTGCTTTTGCCTATAAATTCCGAATCTTCCGATGGCGATATTATTAGCATCAGCCCAAGAAATAGCAATAGCAAGAATAATCGAGTATATTCCGATATAAATTTTTCGCTGATATTCCATTGATTTGCTAACGACTTATCTAGATTTGATGAAAAGAAAAAGAACGCGAACGACGCAATTATGGCAATCGAAGATGTAACTTTCCAAAATGGAATTGCTGCGCCATCAAGCAAGCCGAAT
>JAKIZN010000021.1 GCA_022708005.1 Bacteroidota bacterium
CCCTTTATTATAAATAAACGACGAAATCACGCCAATCGAGCCGGTAATAGTCATCGGAGTTGATACGATTGTGTCCGCATCCATTGATAGCCAATAGCCACCAGACGCTGCCACGTCTCCCTGCGAAACAATTATTGGCTTGCGTCCCTTATATCTGCGAACCACTTCGGCAACATAATCGGAAGCCAGAGCCGAGCCGCCGGGCGAATTAACCCTTAAAATCACAGCTTCGTAATCGCTTGAACTTAAAGCATATTCAACAACTTTGGATAGATTTCTGCCGCTAATGCCCGATTCCATATCGCAAACTCCTTCGGCATAAATCACAGCAATTTTTCTATCCTGCTCGCTCCAACGGTCATCTTTTGGAGATAAATCAGTGAAAGTCATACCTTCGCTTACTATCCTATAATCATTTTTCGACTTAATAAGCGTATCTATTTGATTCCAGCGGAAGGATTTATCTACCAATTTTTTAGCGATAGCTTTATCAGCAGTTAAAAACAAATTATTTTCGACTATATTATCAAATTCATTATTGGAAATGTTTCTTGCTAACGAAATTTCTTGCCGTGCATACTCATAAAGGTCATCAATCAACTTTTGGCGTTGCTCTTTTTCACCTTCGGAAAAATTGGTTCGAGAGTAGCTTTCAGCTGCAGATTTGTATTTGAATAAACGAATTTCTTCAAATCCAATTCCATATTTATCCATAAAATTTTTGTAATAACTGCGAGCCGACGCAAATCCTTCGAGCAAAACTTCGCCCATCGGCTCAATTAAAATTTCATCAGCGACCGAAGCTAAATGATAATTGCGAATGCTATAACCTTCAGAATATACAATGATTTTCTTGCCAAAAGACTTTAGCTCGGCGAGCTTATCTCGCACTTCCCACATCGCCGAATAGCTTGGGCTGAACTTTGTGATATTAATATATATTTCCTTAACTTCCTTATCGAGCTTCAATGCGTCAAGCTTTTCCAATAAGTCATATAGGCTAACGTAAGAGCCAGCGCCAAAAATTAAGCTTAGCAAATCCGACTCTTGCTCAAGCGAGCCTTCGAGTTCCATTTTGACAGCTTTAGGACTGCTTATTAAATTATCATAAATAATTGACCTATCGGGCGGCGAAAAGCGAAAAGTATAGGCTTGAGTGGAGCGGTTTAAATCGCTCTTGTTCGGAGCGGAAGAAATAACGCCCACGCCAAGTTTGCCGAAGCTAATATCTACTCCCAACGCAAGCCGTTCATCAGAAAAATATCTGCCGTTGAGCCTTATGCCATCGACAACTTCCCAAGAAAGCCCAGCGCTCCAATAAATTTCCCGATAATTATTTATGCTATGTGCCATAGCATCAGCATAAGCCGTCAGCGGATAATTTTTAATCGGTCTCAGAGCGAGTTCAGCGACGTGTTCCTGATTTGCTTCATTGAAATTAGCCCTATAAACATATCCCGCTGAAATATATGGATTAGGGCGAGACATCAGCCCAATCTGATATGCAGGACGATACTTGTAGGGATTATCGCCCGCTATTGCGTTATATCCAAAGCCCACTCCAAAGCTGCGATTGCCGAAACCAAGGCTATACCTAATATCCCAAAAGCTTTTTCCATTAATATTATACTGCACGGCGCCAGCTCCAAAATATTTCCCTGCGGAAAATATTGCGAAATCTGGATTTTTCAAGTTATAGTTTTTATCGTTTAAAGCAAACATTAGCTCGCTTCTATCGCTCATAGCAAGTATTGCTGGATTTAGAAATCCATACAGCCCATATCTAAACGCACCTTCGCTGGCTTGCATAAAGGGCGAATGTTCATAATAAGAAACGAATCTGCTGCCTTGAGCTTGCAGCGAAATCGCCGCAGATATAAAGCAAAAAGCTATTAGAATTTTTTTCATAAACTTCTCCAAATATTTATTTTTTCGTGCTAATATCTTTCATTAATTACTATTACGAAATAGTTGCTTTTTTGTTCTTAAATTCTACTTTTTCGCTAAAATTGCAGCGCCGGCAAATGAATATTATTCAAATTCGATTAATTTGCATAATTTGCATTTTTTGGAAAAGTTTATCGTTAATGAAATCTATAAATTTGTCATTGTGGAAAATATGAAATTTGTCATAAGCACTTTATCAATAATTATACTTTCGAGTTTGCTGGCATTTTCTCAAGATGAAGCAGAGCATAAGCTCGATTCGGAAAGCGATTCGCTGCAAATCAGGCATATCGACACTCTAAAGGTGTATCCGCTAAAAAATCATGGCAGTTTGAGCTATGATACAAGCAGCCATTGCAATATAAATATAAAAAAATCAGATGTGAATTTTGACAATTTCTACTCCGTAAGCGATATTATAGCAAAGAGAATATTCGCGTATAACTACCAAATGGGCTTTCCCGGACAAATTTCATACCTAACGGCTAACGGCAGTTCTCCAAGAGACTTACTTGTTAAGTACAATGGTAATCCGATATTTACACCGAAAAATTCTTACTCTGATATAGATTTAATTTCAAATGAATTTTTCGAGCAAATTGAGATATATCAAGGCAGCTACGCATCTATTTTATCTGGTCGCACAAATTTAGTAAATTTCACCGAGAAGCGATATAATAGCGCCAAGCCATATACAAAGATGTGGTATACGCAATCTGGCTACGGCGTCATCGGTGCAGACGGGCTTTTCAGCCAAAATATTCATCCGCGGCTTAATATCGCAATAGGCTTTCATAATATTGCAGGCGATGGGCGATACCAAAACTCCGCTATCGAAAATTGGAATACGCGAGCTGTACTGCGATACAACAGCAGCGATAAATCTTCGCTATCCATTACTTATAATTTCAACAATAAAAAGCAAGGACGAAACGGAGGCTTAAATTTAGACGACAGCCAAGAGCCTTCAAACGAGCTGCAAGCAATAGTAAATTACAACTATTTCAAAGAGCGAATTTTTAGAAATGATATTTCTTTGACTTATTCTAACTTGCTCGATAGCATAGGAAATAGCTATCTGCTGCTCAATGCTTTTTATTCTACAATTTCAACAGAAGAGCGATTCAAAAGAGAACCCAAGCTGCTACAATTGGATTCAAGCGGTAAATTTGACCACAGCTCTAATTATTTCGGTGCTAATGCTTTTATCGAAACCAAGCTATTTGATTGGGCAACTGTTCGCTCTGGAGCCGAATTAATGAGCATGTCAGTGGGCAAAACGCTGCTGAAAAGTTCGGAATCATTTTTTAATTATAATGCGTTCGTGCTCGCAGATTTTCCTATTGGCTCGAGCTTTAAAGCATCTGGCGGGCTTCGCTACGATAGAAGCTATGCAAGAAATACGCTTCACTTTGGCGGTAGGCTTACGTATTTATCCACAGATTTTCTGCTTTATTCTGATTTCTCTCGCTCGCAGATTTTGCCATCAGTATTGCAAGGCTTGGATAGAAATATCGAAACGCATTATCTTGGAATAGTCGGAATGGAATTGAAATCTCACAACTTGAAGTCATCAATATTTTACAGAAGAGTTATCAATCCATTATTGGCAAAGCTTTCGTTCGACAAAAATTATATTGTTTATTCAGATAATTGCGATTGCTTGAATCGCGATATTTTTGGATTAGAAATAGTTTTCTCGCCAAACTTATACAAATCTTTCGGCACGGAACTAAAACTTGACGCTTATTATTCGCAAACTAATGAGAAAATTGATTATATGCTGCCTAATTTTATTGTCGAGGGCAAGCTATTTTATGAATATACTGTCGGCAAAAGTATAATGCGTGGTGGCGTCGAAGGTATGCTAATGGGACCATTCAAAGGGCAATCCTTTTATCCTATAACCCAAGATTTTATTTCTTCAGATAAAAAAAGTGGGCTTATGGGCAATGGAGCAAACGCTTTTGTTAGTTTGCGGTTAGGAAATGCCTTTCTGCGGATTAGCTTTGACAATTTATTTAATCAATATTACTACTATACTGCTGGTTATCCAATGCCGGATAGGATGTTTCACTTATCGCTAACTTGGGCATTTAACGATTAATCTAAAATAATGTATTAGGAATTTTGACTGAATACGTATTTGTAAGGAAAAGTTAGGTTTTAAGATGGGGCTGTCTCATAAGGTAACAGGTGAGAGCGTCAGTGTTTTCCAGATGTCCTACACCTTCGAGGTGTAGGACATCTTAAAGCCAAATTGTAACGAACCCGAAGGGTTCGAATGTTTGTAGTAATGAATAAGCGGAGATTTATACGACTCCGTAGGAGTCGCATTAGGTTATGCAATCTTATTTTCTACAAACATCAAATCCCTTCGGGATTAAACCCAAATAATGTATCAGAACCCATATAAGACAGCCCCCATCTGGAGTATACAGACGTTCTCGTCTATCACCTTATAATACAGCCCAATAGCAAAAATAGATGTCCAACATCTTGGGGATATTGGACATCTGAACATTTCGCATTGTCTTGTATTTTCTCATATATTGCTATTTATCTGCTTCGCCCATAACGGGGTCAATAGAACCAATAGCTAATATCACGTCAGCCACCATAGAACCTATGACCATATCGGGCAGGCTCTGCAAATTAGCAGATGACGGAGAGCGGATTTTCATCTTCCACGGGTGTCCTGTGCCATCAGATACAATAAAGAATCCAAGTTCGCCTTTGGGCGCTTCGATTGCGGTATAAGTTTCGCCTACTGGCGGCGCAGCTCCAAAATTAATAAGCATAAAGTCGTTTATCAGCTCTTCCATTTTGGTATACACTTCGGCTTTTCGTGGCAGTGCTGCGGTTGGCTTTTTGGCAATAATTTCGCCTTTAGGCATCTTTTCGAGAACTTGTTGCAGTATCTTAACGCTTTCCTTCATTTCCTGCACGCGAACCATATATCGCGCCCAAACGTCGCCTTCGTTATAAGTAATAACATTGAAATCAAGTTCATTATAAACCAAGTAAGGCTCATCACGGCGAAGGTCGCGGGCAATGCCAGAGCCGCGCAAAGTTGGACCAGTTAGCCCCAAATCAATAGCCCTTTCTGGCGAAATATAGCAAACGCCGGATACTCTATCTAAAAATATTCTATTGCGAGCTACTAATTTTTCGGCATAAACTAATTCGCCAAGAAAAGCATCTAACCAAGTTTTTAGCTTTGGATATACTTCTTCGGGCAAGTCATTGACCACTCCACCAATTCGTGTATAGCTTGTAGTAAATCTAACGCCACAAATTAGCTCGAATATATCATACAACTTTTCTCGCTCAGTAAAAGTCCAAAGTAGCATAGTCAAAGCGCCTGCGTCCATACAAGTAGAACCCATAGCCATTAAATGCGATGAAATTCTTGCAAGTTCGGCAACCAGCACTCTAATCCACGCCGCTCTTGGCGGAATTTCTATTCCGAGAGCGTTTTCTATAGCCAAAGTAACTGCTACGTTGTTCGACATAGGAGATAAATAATCGAGCCTATCGGTGTGGGCTATAAATTCATGATAAGTTAGATTTTCTGCTAACTTTTCATATCCACGATGAAGATAGCCTAATTCCGGGACGCAGTTTATGACAGTTTCGCCGTCGAGCCTGAGCAATACACGCAGCACTCCGTGAGTGGCTGGATGTTGCGGACCCATGTTTAGCACTAAATCATTTTCGAGCGGATCAGTGATAATCACAGAAGTATCTTGATCGAGCAATTTCTTGTATATCTTTTTATGCCGAGCATTTAAAATTCTATCGGCTTCCGATTGAGTTTTTACGTTCATTTAATCTCCGTATTTATTCTAATTGTCATTAACTATTTTAGCCCTATTTTATTTTATATTGAAAATTAATATTCATTCCATCATATCTTTTTGTTAGATAAATAGAATAGTCGCTATCGACAGAAAAATCAAATAGATGCGCTCCCACATAAGCATCTACCGCCGCAAGAGCATAAACACCCAGCAAATAAAATGCAGACATATCGCGGTTGTCGCGATAAAATTCGCGGTTGTTTCGCAGAGTTAGCGCCTCTGTGCTTGTCTTGTTGCTCATTTTATTATATTTATCTCGATAATCCGCATAATCTAAGTGATTTTGAATAATAAAATATGTCAAAGTGGCTGCACCTGTGAAGAAAATAGGTGCTTTCCAATATGAGCCAACATATAGCTGCCCCCAGCCCGGCAATATAAAAGACCGCACCAATGCTCCTGTAGGCGATTTGGTATAGCTATCTTCAAATATTTCTTGCTTTGTCGCTGAGCTATCGCTAATGTCGGTTTCATCAGCAATAGCCGAATTAACACAGCAGAAAAAACTCGTCAGAAGCAGTAATATCAACAAATTTAATTTAATATATCACCTATCAGCATTACAAGTATTTAATGACGGATAAAATAAAAAATTAGTAATATATTATTTAGATTTTATTTAATCACAATAATTTTTAAACTTGATAGTTAAATACTTCTGCAAGATTGTTGCTAATCCAAATTGAGCATATAGCTATTTAGCAAAGCTGTTTGCTGAAAGCAAGGCAGCTATTCTTAATGCTTTTATTTGTTAGATTACCTAAAATGTGAGCTTAATGTTAAATTCATACATAGTTTAATTTTTATAAAATAATACGAGGGAACCAATGGATTTATTACTTCTCGCTATACCTGTATCAGGCTTATTAGCCTTATTATTTACTTACGTTAGAGCAAGTTGGGTGGGCAAACAAGAGCCCGGCAACGATAGGATGCAAAGAATTGCGAAATCTATTTCCGATGGTGCTATGGCATTTCTTGGCGCAGAATATCGAGTAATTGCGATTTTCGTCGTTATAGTTGCCATTTTGCTAACTATGCAAGGTGCAAATTCCGATGACTCTCATCCGCTCATTGGGCTTTCCTTCATCGTTGGCGCATTTTGCTCTGGCTTGGCGGGCTTTATTGGCATGAGAGTAGCCACCAAAGCAAATGTAAGAACAACCAACGCGGCGCGGCATAGTCTAAACAGCGCTCTCGGCATTGCTTTTACTGGCGGCTCTGTTATGGGTATGGGAGTTGTTGGATTAGGTGTCTTGGGATTAAGCGTCCTATTTATCCTTTTCAATGATGCGTTTAATGGTGCAAGCTCGCAAGATGCTATTATAAAAGTTGTAAATGTCGTTACTGGATTTTCGTTTGGCGCTTCTTCGATAGCATTATTTGCGAGAGTCGGCGGCGGTATTTATACCAAAGCTGCAGACGTCGGAGCTGACTTAGTCGGCAAAGTGGAAGCGGGCATACCGGAAGACCACCCGCTTAATCCAGCCACAATTGCCGACAACGTAGGCGATAACGTAGGCGACGTTGCAGGCATGGGAGCAGACTTATTCGAATCTTACGTAGGCTCGATTGTCGCAGCAATGGTGCTCGGTGCAGCATTCTTTGCCGTGCCAGAGTTCCAGCAAACTTATTTCGGCAGCTTATCGGCTGTAATTTTGCCACTTTTCCTTTCTGCAACGGGAATAGTTGTTTCTATTATTGGCACTTTCTTCGTTAAGGTAAAAGAGGGCGGCAATCCGCAAACTGCCCTTAACGTTGGCACTTCAATAGCGGGCGTGCTGATGATAGTGCTATCATATTTTGTAATAGATGCTATGCTTCCAAGCTCGTGGCTTTATCAAGATGCACTTTATGGCACAGCCTACGAAATAACCTCGCTCGGAGTATTTCTCTCTACTATTATAGGGTTGATAGCTGGAATGGGTATTGGATTTGTTACTGAGTACTTCACTGGCTATGGCAAACCGCCCGTGCTAAAAGTTGCGCAGCAGTCATTAACTGGAAGCGCCACCAATATAATCGCTGGGCTTGGCACTGGTATGATGTCTACGGCGATACCTGTTTTACTCATAGCGTTCGCAATCATGGGCTCATTCCATTTCGCTGGGCTTTACGGCATAGCCATTGCAGCAGTCGGTATGCTTGCAACTACAGGCATTCAGCTTGCCGTAGATGCTTACGGACCTATCTCCGATAACGCTGGCGGCATAGCCGAAATGAGCGAACTCGAAAAAGAAGTACGCTCCCGCACTGATAAATTAGACGCCGTTGGCAACTCAACTGCTGCAATAGGTAAAGGCTTTGCAATCGGCTCGGCAGCTTTGACCGCTCTCGCTTTGTTCGGTGCATTTATGACAGCCGCGCATATCAAATCTATCGATATTTCAAAGGCAAATGTGATTGCAGGATTATTCATCGGAGGCATATTGCCATTTGTTTTCTCAGCATTGGCTATGGGAGCAGTCGGACGTGCTGCAATGAGTATGATTAAGGAAGTTCGCCGACAATTCACCGAAATTCCATCTATGAAAAAAGCATTGGAACTAATGAGGAAATATGGAGACAAAGAGCATAGCGAGTGGGAAAAAAGCGATCTTGACGCATTGCACGAAGCGCAGGACGCGGCTGAATATTCAACTTGCGTTGCTATTTCGACCAAAGCCGCTATTCGCCAAATGGTGCTACCGGGACTGCTCGCTGTCGCAACGCCTATCGCTATCGGGCTTATTTTTGGTGCTGAAACTTTGGGAGGCTTGCTCGCGGGAGTAACAGTGGTCGGTGTGTTGATGGCTATTTTCCAATCAAATGCAGGTGGCGCGTGGGACAATGCTAAAAAAATGTTCGAAGAAGGAGTAGAAATTGATGGGAAGAAATACTACAAAGGCTCGGAGCCACACAAAGCTGCCGTTACAGGCGACACAGTTGGCGACCCATTCAAGGATACATCTGGACCTTCGCTGAATATTTTAATTAAATTGATGGCGATTGTTTCGCTAATTATTGCTGGGCTTTTGAGTTAATTTTAGGAACAAAAGACCTATTTATTGCAAAAGGGCGGACATTTCTGTTCGCCCTTAATTTTTATTTATCGCCGCTTTATTGCATAATTTTTTGACAAAATTTTAGAACAGATTAAGTGTGTTGAATATGATACTTGAAGGTTCAAGCGAAGGTGTTTAGCCCCGCTATTACGCAATATCTTATTAGCGGCTGTTTTTTATTGGAAATAAATGTCGATGCTGTCATATTTTGCGATTAATTCGGGTAAAGTCATTGTTTCAATTTTTAATTCTTTACAAATCGCAGGTATCTTTTTGTAAAGTTTGTTGTCATTACTGCTTTCTGTTTCTTCTGTAACTAAAATAACTTGCTCACCCTGATTTTTTAAATTTAATGACAAAATCACTTGCTTCATATCTGCACTTTCAATGTACGAATTCCTTAGATTTTCGAATTCAACATCCGTAAGTTTTTTTCTAATTGGTGCGTTTACGAATACAGAATTTAACTGGTGAAAGAACTGCTTAGTATTTGGAACAATTAAGCTGTCAGTTTTATATGGAACTTTTGTAGCCTTCAAAAAAACTTTGTCTGTTAAATAGGACAATTTTTCAAGAACCAGTCCTTTTGAAGTATATTGACATTCTTCTATCACTTTATCAACGATAATTATTTCTCCTGTCTCAATTTTTAATTTTATAAATTGAAATAGAACTCCATTTTTGTCGAATGGTAAGTAGTAACGAACCAACGACAAGAGCGAACTTGTGTCTATTACTACTTTCATTGCAAATACTTTTCTAGTTTATCAGGTGAAAGATTTAGAATTTTACAAACATCATATTCGCTTATCACTCCTTCATAAAATGCTGTCTGTATGGTTGATATGAGCAATGGTGAGTTAATAGGTTTGGGCGTTGAGCCACCTTTTTGAATTCCCCGCAATTTGTCAAGTTCTCTTTGCTTTTTGTCCTCTTCTTGACGTAGTCTATATTTTTCATCAAAGTCTGCTTTTATATTGTTATAGTCGTTTTGCGAAATTTTTCTCTGGTATAGAAGTTTTGTAAATAATGCAATTTTACTTAAATGTGTGTGCTTTGAAATGCTTCCAATCAATTCAAATTGATAGTCATTTGTTCCGTCAGCTTTGTCTATTTGCTCAAATGCCTTATTGTAATCTCCAACCAAGAAATAGTATGCAAAATCATTGCACCATCTTTCAATGACTGAAAGTTTGTTATTTGCAAAGTTTGAAATATCAAGTTCTTCTATTTCTTCTTCGTTAAGCAAATAGTGGCCTAATTCGTGAATCAGAGTGAAAATTTCTCTTCTGAAAGAAGATTGCTGTCTTTTTAGAACAATTACATTTGGTGTCAGAAAAAAGCCGTCAATATTTGCTTTTTCTTTTTTATTCCAAGTTTCTACAAACTCGAAAACCAGAATATTCTTTTCTGCAAATTTTGAAATCAATTCTCGCAAGAACTCTTTTGGTATCGGATTAAAATCAGGGTATAATTCTTCTCTAATTTTTGCCGCTATAACTTTTGGGTCATCTTGAACAGAAAAAACTGGCAATATCCTGTCAATATTCATCTCAGCTAATTTTGAAATAGCTGAAAGCGAAATTTTAAATTCTTCAAATTGGTTCACGAGCTTCTTAGCACCAATATTCAGCTCTGTTCCAAATTTGTTTTTCCTAAAGAAAATACTAGCATCTTTTGAAATTTCTGGTGATTTTGGGTCTAAATAGTAGTGAAGTCCTTTGTTAAAAACCTTGTCTATTCGTTTTAAATGACTGACGTTTATCTCATTAGATAAAATGTCGTCTTTTGTTAATGTTTTTTTAAGTCCTTCACTTACAGACAACAACAATTCTTCTACTGTCATTTTATACAATGTCAGCAGGTACTCAAGTCTTGATATGTTCTGTTCTACTTTCAAGAAGTCTTTATTTGTTAGTTCGGCAAATTTACAATTTTAAGCGGCTATTTCAGCCTTGCCACCCCAACTCATTTATTTACGTATTCTCAATAAACTTAATACTAATATAATAAAATAATTCGATATTTTATTTATTTTTTTGCATTCGTATAATCATCAATTATGGAGCAATACATATTAACCTATCAACTATTTCTGTTCGCCCTTAATTTTTATTTATCGCCGCTTTCAGCATAATTTTTTGACAAAATTTTAGAACAGATTAAGTGTGTTGAATATGACACCTGAAGGTTCAAGCGAAGGTGTTTAGCCCCGCTATTACGCAAAACCGATGTTGGTGGCTGGGCTGTGTTTGCTTTGCAACGCATCTTAGTTCAAATATTTTTCCAATATTTTCCGTTTTTCTTCTGCGGCACTATCTATTATTTGCTGCACTGCGGAAATTTGTGCCTCTAATTTCTCAACCTCTGAAACTATGCGCTGCTGCTCGGAAAGTGGGGGAACGGGGATTTGATAGTTCATAATTTGTGCTTTATTGCCTCGTGGCATTTTCATTCCTTTTACTCCTTGCATTTCATATTCAAAAAATTTATCCTGTTTCAAATGATAATAAAGATATTTTTCGTTGATTTCATCACTTGTTTTTTGCAAAACCAAAACATCATTTGAAGCACCGCCTTCAATATCAGCAAACCAAATTTTCTTTAAATATGGTCGAATGTTTGATAACAAAATATTGCCAATTTCATATTTAGTTACTGTACCTGTATTTGGAACAAAATCAGAATTTACTTTTCCTTTGGTATTTTGTAGAATATTATCAACGCCTACATAATTGTTAGAATTTAATAATGTGTATTCTATTCTTGTTTTTGAGTACTCGCACAACTCCCCAATCTTCTTTTTCTCACCTTTCACCTTTTTCATTGTTTCGGAAATGGTGTTTTTCAGTGCTTCTATTTCCTTTTGAGCTTCACTATTTGCTTTATCAATTTTTTCGCACTCGGTTACGATTTGTTTTTGAATGTTAAGCGGTGGCAGTGGGATTTTTATTTCATCTTTTAAGTAGGCACTATTTAAACTTTTTCCAAAAACTTTTGCTCCAACATTTTCCAAGTCAATCATTTTGGCATTGAACAAACAGAAAAGATATTCATTTGAAATTTTGTTATTGTCTTTTGGAATAAGCCCTGCAATGGCTTCATTTGTGTATAAATCTGCACCTGCAATAGCCGTTTTTCCAATACTTAATTTAAAACTTAAAAGCGTTGTTCCTTTGGGTATCAATTTTACATTTGATTTTTTAATCGCTTCTTCGGTAATTTTTTCTTTGGTATCTGTAATTACATTTCCACTCATTTCAGAAATAGAAACCCACAAATTATTTCCTGTGAAATATTCTGAATTGGCTCTTGCTGGTGTTCCACCAATTATCACATTACAAACTCCATCTTCACCACCCAACTTTACCAACGGAAATTTACTTACAATCTCTATCTTCTTTTCAGGCGTAGTTTTAAACGCTTTATCAAAACTCACACG
>JAKIZN010000022.1 GCA_022708005.1 Bacteroidota bacterium
ATATTGATTATAAAATTGGGCATTACGTAAAAATTGTAATGGACGAAGTTTTTGGAATAGAAAACTTTAGAAATGACATTACAAGGATTAAGTGCAATCCGAAAAATTTTAACAGAATTGGCTACGGAAATATAAAAGATATGATTCTTTTTTACACAAAGTCAAATAATCCAATTTGGAATGAGCCACGAGAAAAATACACTCAAAAAGATTTTGAAGAACTTTTTCCCAAAATAGATAAGCAAGGAAGACGATACACTACCGTCCCGATTCATGCGCCGGGCGAAACAGAAAGCGGCAAATCTAATCAACCTTTTAAAGGTATGATGCCACCAAAAGGAAGGCATTGGAGAACAAGCGTCGAGACATTAGAGCAATGGGACAAAGAAGGTTTAATTGAATGGTCTTCAACGGGCAATCCAAGAAAAATTATTTTTGCAGACGAGCGAGAAGGCAAGCGAGTCCAAGACATTTGGGAATACAAAGATCCGCAATACCCAACCTATCCCACTGAAAAAAATTCTGATTTGCTTGATTTAATCATTAAAACTTCTTCTAACGAGAGTAGCATTGTGCTTGACTGCTTTTGCGGTTCAGGAACAACGCTGAAATCTGCTCAAATAAATGGAAGAAAATGGATAGGTATAGACCAGTCAGAGTACGCGGTAAGAGCAACCATAAACAAACTTGAAGCGGTTGGAGAAGACCTTTTTGCTAACAAGCCAGAATACGATTTTGAAGAATTAGAAGATAGCTCAGCCTACTCTCCTATTCCCATATCAGCCCAAACTACGCTAAAGCACTACGTTTAGTTTTCTGCATAAAGTTTGCCTGTGTAGTAAATTTTGTTTTTATAAATTGGGGAAGTGTTGGAGAAGAAGCCCCCCTACTTCGCAAAGTAATCTCGCAAAACTGCTCTCCAATGCGGATTTTCTTTGCCAATTGCTTTGAAAAATTTGGCAGCACTCATAGCCGAAAATTTAGGTCTTTTGGCTACGGAAGGAAATTTGTCCATACTTACTGGCAAAATATCTGTCTCAAAGCCAAATATTTCTCGCACTTCCAAAGCTAACTCGAAGCGAGAAGCAAATCCCGACGGCACTAAATGATACAGCCCAGATAGACCGCTCTGTAGTGCAGCAGCAACATTTTCTACGACAAACTTTGTAGATGTAGGCACAGAAGTTTCATCATTCGATACACTCAAAGCGCTCTTGCCTTTCGCCCACTGCCTCAATTTATAAATGAAATTTTGCTCTCCTTTGCCATAGAGCCAGCTAACCCTAAATAGCAGCCCATTTTCAGCATTTTTCAAAAATAGCTTCTCACCCTCGAGCTTTGTTTTTCCATACATGTTTATCGGCTGCGGGCTATCTTCTTCAGTATATGGCTCGTAAAAAAATTTCCCAGAGAAAACGTAATCCGTACTGAAATGCACAGCCGCCGCACCAAACTCAGCCGAAATAGTTGCCACGTTCATCGGTCCGATAGCATTAGCCTGCCGAGCAGCAACTGTATTAATTTCAGCTTGCTCGACTTGGTTATAAGCTGCGCAGTTCACTATAAAATTCGGCTTAGCAGAGCGAACCAACTTTCGCAAAGCATCTGCATCTGCAATATCGATTCTATTAATATCGCGAGCAACAACATTAGCGCCATTAGCACGAAAAAAGCGAACGAACTCTTTGCCTAACTGCCCCTTGCTGCCAAGCACAAGAAATTTTTTCGATAATATTTCATTCAGCTCGCTAATAAACTATGCTCCAATACTTTCTTAAAAATTCGAGTTTAGCTATAGCCCAATCAGCATTATCGTAATACCATTGAATAGTCTTTTCGATGCCTGCTTCAAACTTTATTTTAGCCCGCCATCCAGTCAAATTATAGATTTTATCACAATTTAAAGAATACCTAAAATCATGTCCGAGCCTATCTTTAACAAATTCAATCAAAGAGTGGGGCTTTTGCATAATATCCAAAATCGCCTTCACAACATATATATTTTGCCTTTCCTCGCCACTACCAATATTATACGCTTCGCCCACAACACCTTTGCTAATAAGCATATACATCGCTTCGACTGAATCATCTACATGCAGCCACTCTCTAACGTTCAGCCCTTGACCATATACGGGTATTTTCTCATCGTTCAAAGCCTTTAGAAATACTACTGGAACTAATTTTTCTGGATATTGAAATGCTCCATAATTATTCGACGGTCGCAGAGTAATCACAGGCAAGCCGTAAGTCCTAAAATATGCAGAGCCGAGCATATCCGCAGCAGTTTTGCTGACTGAATAAGGTGAATTTGGATTTAGTGCAGTGCTTTCATAAAAATAACCGCTCTCGCTTAGCTCCCCATATACTTCATCAGTTGCCACATTAAGAAATTTTTCCACTCCATGCTTGCGGGCAGCGTCAAGCATTACTTGCGTGCCTATAACATTTGTTTTCAAAAACGGAGAAGCATCTAAAATACTCCTATCCACGTGAGATTCAGCCGCACCATGAACTACTACATCTGGCTTTTCTTGGGCAAAAATTTCATCAATAGAGGCTGAGTTAGTTATATCACAATGATAAAACTTTATTTTTTTCTCGATAGCGGCTATACGCGTCCTATCGCCTGCATAAGAAAGGCTATCGACTGCAATAACGCTATCGCCTTGCTCAACGCAATAACTCGCGAAACGGCTAAAAATAAATCCCGCTGCACCTGTGATTAAAATTTTCATATTTATAAATCCCCATTCTGTGGGCGTATCGACATTTCCTCAATCATTAAATTATGCGTAATCGCATTATCTATCGAACTAACTATAACTTTTGCTAAACTCTCGGGCGACATCATAACTTCGCCATACTCCGAGCGAACCTTTGGCGACCAAATTGCTGTATTAGTCGCACCCGGTATAAAGTTTATTATTTTTATGCCGCTCTTTCGCACTTCCAATCTAAGTGTTTTCATGGCTTCGAGCAGCGCCGCTTTGCTTGAGCCATATATAGTGGAGCGAGAAAAATTATTGATTGCAGCAACAGATATAACGTTTGCAATAACGCCAAATCCGCTTTCTAACATCTTTGGCAATAGCGACTGCGTTATCAAAATTGGCGACTTATAATTAATATTTATCGTTGAATTAATATCATCAAAGTTAAAATTAATAAAATCTTTAAAAATTCCTATGCCAGCGTTATTTATCAATATATCGGGATAGGCGTTCAGCCTATTTAGCTTTTCTAACGCTCCGAGAACTTCCAGCTCTTTGCTCATATCGAAATGCAAAAATTTGATGCCCTCCGCTTCTATATCAAATCCGTCAAAACTATTGGCAGAAGACGCAGTTAAGATTAATTTGCAACCAGAATTTGAAAGTTCGCGGGCGATTTCTTTGCCTATGCCCTTGCTCGCACCGGTTATCATTACAGTTTTTGCAGCAAATCCATTATATTTCATAGCTCGTTACCGAATTATTTGTAATTTTGCATGTTTCGCCCTAAATATTGTGCAATTTAAGTTTTAAAAATGACAGATACAAAAGAAAATGTATTAAAAAGGCTATTTGCCCTTGAACGAAAAGGCATGAAGCCCGGATTAGAAAGAACTTTAGCCGTTCTTTCGGCAATTGGCAATCCGCACAAGAAATTTCCGTCTATACATATAGCTGGGACTAACGGCAAAGGCTCTGTGGCTTCGCTGATAGCTTCGATACTCAGCGAGGCTGGCTATAAAGTGGGTTTATACACTTCTCCGCATATAAAAGACTTTAATGAACGAATAAAAATTGGCAATCAGATGATTTCTGATGAAGAAATGCTCTGCATTGCCCAAAAATTACTCGACGAAGGCAAAAAAGTTGATGCGACATTTTTTGAAATCACAACTGCATTAGCTTTTCAGCACTTTGCCGATAAAAATATAGATGTGGCAGTTGTGGAAACTGGGCTCGGCGGTAGGTTTGATTCCACAAATGTTTTATTGCCACTTTTGAGCGTAATCACAAGTATTGATATAGACCACACTGATTATCTTGGCTCCACTTTGAAGGAAATTGCATTCGAAAAAGCTGGGATTATCAAGCTTGGCGTTCCTTGCATTGTTGCCGAAGCGGCGGCAGAAGTTAGAAATACAATTATCGAAGTCGCACTCGAAAATTTTTCGGATATTACATTTTCGACGCATTTAAAATGTGAAATTGTTGGATATGAAGGCAATTTAAAAATGAGGCTAAATATCGAGAGCGAAAGAGCTTACTATATGCTGCTCACTCCGCTTGCAGGCAAGCATCAGGCAGTAAATCACACGCTGGCAGTGGCAGCAGCCGAAAAGCTTAGTAGACAATTTCACATTTCAGATGAAAACATAATCAATGGCGTGAAAAATGTTAAGCTAAACACTAGGTTGCGAAGCAGAGTGGAAGTGATAAGTTCCGAACCTTTGATTATATTGGATACAGCGCATAATCCCGCAGCTTTTGCAGCACTTCGAGATTTGCTATCGCAGACGCATCCAAACACGAAATTTAATCTACTTTTTGGAGCTATGTCGGACAAAGATATAGCGTCTATGCTTGTTAATATCAAGCCGATAGTTAGCGATTTGATTATCACGGAGCCGAAAATTAAGCGAGCCGAAAGCATATCGCAGATTGAAAAATTTGCTGTTGCGGCTGGATTTGAGCATCTCGTAAAAATACAAGAGCCGCAGGGGGCTTATTTGCATGCAAAATCGCTCGGGAATCCTTTGTTAGTGGCTGGCTCTTTTTATTTGCTTGGCGATATAGATGCGTAGCGCCAAATCGCAATTTTCTTTATGCAAGAATCAGCGAATCATGCAGTTGCTGCGATATTTCTATGGAATTATCGCTATGCCCAAGCAAAATTGTTGCGCAAGAGTGTGCAAGATTATATTTAAGCTCCTGCGGAGTAATATCTATATTCGCCAATGTCTTACAAATTAGGGTGAATTGTCCTAAATCAATATTAGCGATTGTTATTTTAGAGTTTTCCGTTTTCTCGCTTGCGAGAGTGCTGTCGTGGTTATTTGTGCGACACCGCTCGCAAATGAAAATAGGATATTTTGAATCAGAAGTTGAATTTGAAATTGTGGTACTAGCAATTCCTTGTAGCGAATGAAATTTTAGCGTTATATTGCTATTTCCCATATAAGAAAGCATATCTGGATAAATTAATTTAAGCCCATTATTTGATAATAAATTAGCAGTTTTAATTGATATACTTTCTATTGGCTTTACGTTACTATAAATAGCGGGGTCGGCAGAATATATGCAATCAACATCAGTGATAATATCTAGCTCGTCGGCTTTTAAAATAGAAGCGAGCAAAACAGCAGTTAAATTGGAACTTTCAAAGCCCATAGTTGTAATTTCGCCAGATATTGTTCTGCCGCAAAAGCCCTGCGAAATATAATGATAATTATCTTTAATATCTATATATCTCAATAGATTATTTGACGTTAGCTCATAATTTGGCGCCGCCTTCCCAAAAGTATCATCTGTAATAAGAAATGATTTAGCGTCAATTAGCTTGATATGCAAAGAGTTAGACTTCAAGAAATTGTCTAAAATTAGTAACGCCAAATCTTCGCCAGAAGATAGCAAAATATCTTTAGTTCGGGCAGTCAATTCATTAGTAATATATACGCCCTCTAATATTCTATATAGCTGTGTTTGTTTGTTTAATAGAAGTTCATAAGTTATTGATAAATAATCTGGTTGTATTATTTCTTTAGCAAGCATTTTATGATACTCAAAAATTGAATTTAACACGCTATTTGCCTGCTCAAGATTGCGGGAATAAGCAAGCTCCGCAGCTTCGGATAGTTGCCTCGTTGTCTTGCCAAAAGCAGAAATAACAAATATCGATTTATCAGCTTTATTCTGAATTAAGTTCAATAATTCAAAGAAATTAGCTGTTTTTTTTAATACCGCACCGCCAATTTTATAAACTATCATAGCTAATATATTTAATTATCAATAAAATACTTGATTTATTTGAAAATATTAAACGGATAATATATTTTATTTAAAATCAATCCATTAGCACTAGCTAATGGAGAAATATCGACCCTGTTATTTTTATTAAATGATTCCGCAACTGACGACAACTCTTTTTTGCCGCGAGCTATGTCTATCATTGCTCCAACAATAGTCCTAACCATTCCATACACAAATCTATCGGCTTTAATAAGTAATTGATACTTGCTTTCACTCACCTTTTTCCATTCGCATCTCTCCACATTGCAGAAATATGACTTTGTGTCTGGGTTTGCTTTTGAAAAAGCTGTAAAATCGTGTGCTCCAATGAATAGCTCTGCCGCCGCAAATAGCCTTTTTTCATCAATAGGATACTTGCAAAAAGTGGAAAATCGGCTGTCAAAAACGGAATAAACAGTAGAAAGATTATAGATATACTCCCTTGCGATAGCGGAAAATCTTGAGTGAAAGTCCATATTAACTTCGGCAGCAGCTAATACGCGAATGTCCATCGGCAATTTTGAGTTAATTGCTTCGGGCAACTTGTCTAACGGTATGCTTGCGTGGCTAATTTGAAAATTTGCCACTTGCCCAATTGCGTGAACGCCGGCGTCTGTCCTCCCAGCTCCAATTATGGATACGGGCTGCTTATAGCAAGACGATAGCGAAGTTTCGATTGCTTCTTGAATAGAAATTGCATTCGGCTGAAATTGCCAGCCCGAGTAGGCAGAGCCATCGTATTCAAGCAATAAAGCAATGTTTTTCATTTTTCATCAAGCGAGTATATTGCAGGGTAATTCCTGCCCGATTCAGCGTAGTCTAAACCATAGCCGACCACAAATTCCGGCGGTATTTCAATGCCAACATAGTCAGCCGACACATCAGATTGTAGCATATCTGGCTTGAGCAAGAGAGTAGCTACTTTCAAGGATTGCGGCTCATAATGAGCCAATTCCGATTTGAGTTGCACCACCGTCAGCCCAGTATCAACTATATCTTCCAAGATAATTATGTCTTTGCCCCTAATGCTTTCAGGCAAATTGGAAACAACAACCTTGCCACTTGAAACCACTTGCGAACCATAGCTTTTAGCTCGAATAGTTTCAATTTCGCATTCCACCCTGATTTTTTTTAATAAATCCGTTGCAAAAAACATAGCGCCTTTGAGCGTAACAACAAAAACTAAATTTTTATCGGCATAGTCCTTATTGATAGCTGCTGCAATTCTATCGATAGCCCTATCGATAGCCTCAGGCTCAATCAGCACTTTAAATTTTTTGTCTCTTACTACAACTTCTTTTGGATAAGTATTCACATTACTTCCCGTTAAATCTTATTTCAACTTTTAGAAAACGTTTAGTTTCTGGTCTGATTTTAAATTTTTCGCTAATTCTTTTGCCAAGCACCCAAATTATATCGTTTTTGGTGGATAGCAGCAAAAAGTTCTGTCTATCCACAAATGGCACTTTTTCATTTGTTAAAAAATCAGCAATTTTAACATTTCCCATCATTCCAATGGGCTGAAAGCTATCGCCCTCTCGCCAATTTCTAATGTAAAGCGCAGGCGGCACTCTGTCGTAATCGAAAAACTCTACATTTGGATTTTTGCCAAGCTCCACTTGATTTTTATTTATTTCTTTTAATATAATAGTGAAATTAGCAACTTTGAACTTTCCAATATTATCGATTACTGCATTAACTTCGCTGAAAAATTGCTTTCTTACTATGACAATTGCGTTTCTATCTTTGATGGCAAAAATAGTTTTAGATATTTCGCATTTAGAGCCAATTTCCGAATGCTGCAAATCGATTATCCTATCGATTATATTCATTGGAGGCGCCTGCATACGAAAATATTTCATTAGGGCGGATTGCAACATTTCCCCTTGAATAAATTTGTCAAACGTTAAAAACAACTGTAACTTAATAGAAAATCTATCAGTTTGAATGTCGGTAATGATATTCGGCAAATTATTTCTGACGTAGCTATGCACTATTCTATCGGCACCTTGCAATAGCTTTGCAGTACGATTCAAAACATCAGTTATGGCTGGATTATATTCATTTGCCAATTTAGGCAAAAGGTCTAATCTAATTTTATTTCTCGTGTAATTTTGCAAAGCATTAGTTTCATCTTCTTGCCATTCAATTTTTCGAGCTTTAGCGTATTTTATTAAAGTAGATTTTTTTATATTGATGAAAGGTCTGATGAGCAGAACATCTTTCACAAATTGGCGACGATATGGAATGCCGCTAAGTCCGGTTAGTCCAGTGCCGCGAAGGAGATTAATCAAAAACGTCTCGGCAGAATCATCGGCAGTATGGGCAGTAGCAACAAAATCCGCATTAAGGGTGCGGGAAGTTCGCTCGAAAAAGCTATACCTCAAGAAGCGAGCAGCCGCTTCAATGCTTATGCCGTTTTTTTCGGCATACTGCTTGACTTTACCGCTGGACGAATAAAACGGTAGCCCATACACTTCTGCCACTTTCTTAACAAAGTTTAAGTCCGACTGCGAAGCAACACCGCGAAGATTATGGTTATAATGAGCTATAAAGAGCGTAAATTGATATTTATCCGCTAATTGCGCCATGACGTCGAGCATCACCATCGAATCAACTCCGCCGCTCACCGCCACGACAACTTTAGAAGTTCTATCAATATACATTTCCTTAATTAAAAAATTTTCGATTTCCTGCAAAAATCCAGTAACAAAGCTATCTTTGCGGTTTTCGATAGTCAGAGCTTTAGCTTGTGGTATTTTATATATATCCGTAAGCGGTTCTATGTGTAGCTGCCTTTTTGGCTTTTGGCTTGGCTTATCGAGTATTTCATTGCCATTAATTGCGGTTACTATTTTTATCTCTGCATCATCATAATCTTTTATTGTAACAACGGGCGGCACTGGCTCGGGTTTAGTTGCTTGTGGCTTGCTTTGCTTGCCAGACTTATTTTTATGCGAACCTTTTTGCTGAAAATTGCTTTTGGGAGTAGGTGCGATTTGAGCCTGTCGGTCTGTCTGTGGAGCGTTTTCTGCCGCGGAAGTTTCGTTTGGCTCTTTAGCTCTATCTAGCGGCACAGTTACGGCTTGCTCCACTTTTGGCTCCGCGTCTTTCGGAGGAGAGTCGATTTTCGCAGCGGCGTTATCTTTTTCCGTGCTGTCATCTTTTGCTATATCGTCGCCCTTTTCCGTGCTATCGGTTTTCGCAATATCTGCATCTTTTTTAGCAGCAGCTTTCTTTTTCGCTTTATTAGCCGCATTTTTTTTCTTAATAGGCAACTTAACTTCCTTCGTATCCTCTACTGCTTCACCGCCAAGAGCGGTAGCGTCATCGGGAACATCTACTATCGCGGGGCTGCCAGAGCCTACCTCTAATTCTATTTGATGAATCTCGCCTATAGTCTTGCTTTCGGTTGTTTCCAGCGCTGCTATATCTTTAGGCTTTTCTTGTTCTTTGGTAGTTGTAACAGCAGCTTTATCTGCCTTCTTTGCTTTTTTAGTTTTAGCGACAGTAGCTTTTGTATCGCTACTTTCAGATGGCTCTTTTGCTTCGATTTTCTTTGCTTTGGCAGCTTTTTTGCTCCCGGCTTTTTTCTCTATTTTTGCAACTTCTTTGCTCTTTTTAGTAGCTGCTTCGATTGTAGCGTCGCCAGTTTCGGCAGCTGCCATAATTAAAATATCCTCATCAGTAGGTACTTTTGATTCTGCTAATTCGCTTATTATACCCAATTTTTTCTCTTTTTTTTTCATTTTTACCCTCGACTTCTCGTTTATTGCCACTTATTTTTCGCTACTTTACTTGATATTTTTTTAATTAATTGCAATGGCAATTTATGCAAATATAGCGAATATTGGCAATTTAATTGGTAAGAATTTTAGCCTATTAACATAATTTTTCAAATAATATTACTGCCAAGCAATATATTTTTTTCTTATTCGTTTATCAACTAAATATTTTTTTTATTGGAGAAAATAATGGAATTTCTAACAAAAGAATCATTCATTGAAAAAGTGTTCGATTATGAAAATAGCAAAGAGTGGGAGTTCAAAGGAACGAAGCCTGCAATTATTGACTTTTATGCGGATTGGTGCGGACCTTGCAAAATGGTTGCTCCAATATTGGAAGAACTTTCCAAAGAATACGATGGCTTGGTAGATATTTATAAAATTGACACCGAAGACCAGCAAGAGCTTGCAGCGATGTTCGGCATCAGAAGCATCCCCTCGCTTCTTTTCATTCCAGTCGGCGACAAGCCCCAAATGGCAGTCGGGGCGCTCCCAAAAGATAGCTTTATCAAGGCTATTGAAGATATTTTTTCGGTGAAACATCCGACAAAGAGCAATATTATTACGAATTAGCCCAAATAATTCATTAGAACTCTGCCTAACTGCGTATCTGTAAGGAAAGGTTAGGCTTTAAGATGTCCTACACCTCGAAGGTGTAGGACATCTATGAAAAACACTGACGCTCTCACTTGTTACCTTATGAGACAGCCCCATATAGAAAACACCTAATAGGCAATGGAAAAATTTCTATTGCATTATTTGAGTTAAAAATGCAATTTAGCTAAATTATATACGTTGATATTAATAGCAGTTTCATTACAAATTGAACTTGGACAAGACTGGGCATATAGAAGTAAGGATAACCGGACGCAAAGGTAACCTTGAATTGCATCCTGACAACTATGACATTCGGGAAGTAATTGCTATGCTTAACGATGTAGAAAATTTATTATACCCAAGTGAAAAAAAGAAAAGACCGATAATAAGCTATAAGTTAGAAGAAGGGTCAGTGAGGCAGTTATTTACAACATCTCTTCAGTATATCATTGGTTTTAATGCTATTATTGAGCAGATTAATCAAGTTCAAAATATCGACTTTCTCGATGCCAACACTGCTACAGCCATAGAGAACATACAAAAAGCTTCAATAAAACTAGATTACGCGTTTAGCCTAAAAACTTCGTTGGAACAAACGAATGAATTGTATATTGACAAGACAACTACGTATTTTAGAACAGAAGTTTTATGGGTTGATGCGGATTTATATTTTTATGGGAAAATCACCAATGCAGGTGGCAAAGATAAAGCAAATATCCACATTCTTACCGAAGAACTTGGAACTGTAAAAATTCAGACACCAATTAGTTTTTTAGAGCAATATGACGAGAATTTATTATACAAAACTTTTGGCGTTCATGCTACTGGAAAGCAGCACTCTGAAACAGGAGAAATTGACACTTCATCTTTGCAGTTTGTTAAATTAATAAACTACTATCCCAAATATGATGAAGATTATTTATCGAAGCTGAGAGCGAAGGCAAAAAAAAACTGGCTGGGAACGATAAACCCAGAAAGTTGGCTCTCTGAAGTAAGAGGTAGCTATGATTAGTGCCGCTTTGCTTGACACAAGCTTCTTTCTGAGATTTTTAAACGACGAAGATCCACTATTTAGTAATGCTGATAATTACTTCCGCTTTTTCCTACAGAGTGATATTGCTATGATAATATCTACAATTAGTGTGGCTGAGTATTGTGTGGGTGGCGACTTAAGCGAGCTTCCCCTAAAGATTCTTCAAATCTTGCCGTTTAATTTGCTGCACTCAAAGCGCACTGGAGAATTGGCTCGCATTGCTTTTGAAAGAAGAAAAAAGGGAGAATTAAAAATCAGTTCAAGAAATATCATCCCAAATGATACAAAACTATTTGCGCAAGCTGACTGCGAGAAAACAATCAACATATATTTGTCGTCGGACACAGAAAGCAAAAAGATATTTGACCAAATAAAACGAGAAACAGAGCTAAAGTTTCAATTTGTTGATTTAAGCGTTCCCTATCACGAAACATTTAGTATCTTACCATTCATCAAGTAATTCTCCTCCCCATTCAACCGCATAAATTGAGCAAGGCAATGCCACTGCTTTTTCTATATTTTATAGCATCCTTTTACTCTACCGTAACGTCCAATAAATGCTGGTCATTGTCCGATAGCGGCTCTTTGTATTGTGCTATGTGCGAGGCAGGTGATAGCTGTGTCGGCGATCCAATATCTGAGTATTTCTTGCTGTTTTCTAATATTTTTATAATCCTATTTTTTATAATCCTATGAAGCCTTAGAGTCTCTCTATATTTCAACTCAACGCTTTTGGTACGACATAGCCTTTCGAGAGCCGGCTCCAAAGAGCTGTACTTTCTGCCTTTTGCACTTGCGATTTTTATATTGTAATTCAACACATCTATCACCTTAAAATATTACTCCCTCCTATATCAATATTATCG